>NZ_JOGP01000013.1:0-252319 GCF_000719505.1 Streptomyces sp. NRRL B-3229
CCCATGCCCTCCACGCCCCCCGCACCCACCCAACCCCCCTCCCACCAGGCGGCATCGGCCCCGGCACCCCGCGCCACCCCCTTCTCGCCCGACCCCGCCCTCTCCTGGAGCGCCTCGCTGCCCCCGCAGGCCGGGCCTCCCGGCAGCGGGCGGCCCGTCGTGTCGTTCGGGGAGCCCGAGGTCGGCTACCGGGAGCGGTCGTGGCTGTTGCGGATCCCGCCCAGGGTCGCCGCCGCTGCCGGGTCCGTCGTGCTCGGACTCGGTCTCATCGGCGGTGCCGTGACCGGGAGTTGGCTGATCGGGGACTCGGGCGAGGACGGCGGCGGCGATCGCTTCGCGCAGGCCGGTGAGCTCTGGCACAGCGTGCCCGTGGACCAGCTGTTCCCGCCGACCGTGGACGGCCAGGGCGCCGGCCCCGGCGGAGCCGACCGCACGTGGACGCGGATCGCCGTCGCCCCGGACAGCGGCTGCGCCGGCGCGTTCGACCCCCTGCTGCGCAAGGCCCTCGCGCCCGTCGGCTGCGAACGCCTGCTGCGCGCCACCTACACGGACGCCACCCAGAGCTACGTCACCACCGTCGGCCTTCTGTTCACCGACGGCGACGCCACCGCCATGCGCGAGCTCGACCAGCGCTTCACGAAAGAGGGCCTGGACAAGCGCACCGACCTGATGCCCCTCCCGTACGCCGCGAAGAACACCCTCGCCGCCGACTTCGGCGCACGGCAGCGGGGCTCGTGGACGATCTCCGTCCTCACCGAGGCCCCGGTCGTCGCCTACGCCGTCTCCGGCTGGGTGGACGGCCGAGCCGTCGACACCCCGGAGCCCGCCGCGCAGGCCATGGAGCCGGGCGACACCAGCCCCGCCGCGCAGGCCGGGCTCGGCAACGAGGCCAAGGGACTGGCCGACCGGGTGGAACGCGCCCTGCGCAAGACCGTCATCTCGCCCTCGGAGCAGCCCTCATGAGCCTCACGACCCACAGGGCAGGTCTCCGGAGTGTCACCACCCGCAGGGCAGGTCTCCTGAGCGTCCTCCTCGCCGCTTCCGTCGCCCTCGTCCCGCCCACCGCCGCGCACGCCGACGGCATCCGCGCCAAGCAGTGGGCCCTGGACGCCATGCACACCCAGCAGGCCTGGCAGACCACCAAGGGCGCCGGAGTCACCGTCGCCGTCCTCGACACCGGCGTCGAGAACGACCATCCCGACCTCGTCGGCAACGTCCTCACCGGCAAGGACATGATCGGCTTCGGAGCCGTACGGGGGCAGCGGCCCTGGGCCCGGCACGGCACCGCCATGGCCGGCATCATCGCCGGCCACGGGCACGGCGTCGGCAACGACGACGGTGTCATGGGCATCGCTCCCGAGGCCAAGATCCTCCCCGTCCGCGTGATCCTGGAGGACGACGACCCGGCCCGTGCCAAGGCCCGCAACACCCGGGGCAACGCGCTCGCCGAGGGCATCCGCTGGGCCGCCGACCACGGCGCCGACGTCATCAACCTCTCCCTCGGCGACGACTCGGCCTCCGCGCACCCCGAGGCCGGTGAGGACGACGCCGTCCAGTACGCCCTCAGGAAGGGCGCCGTCGTGGTCGCCTCGGCCGGCAACGGCGGCGAGAAGGGCGACCACATCTCGTACCCGGCGGCCTACCCGGGCGTCATCGCGGCCACGGCCGTCGACAAGTTCGGCACCCGCGCCTCCTTCTCCACCCGCCGCTGGTACGCCACGGTCGCCGCCCCCGGCGACGACGTCGTCATCGCCGATCCCGACCACAAGTACTACGAGGGCTGGGGCACCAGCGCAGCCTCCGCGTTCGTCTCCGGCGCGGTCGCCCTGATCAAGGCCGCGCACCCGGACCTGACGCCGGCCCAGATCAAGCGCCTCCTGGAGGAGACGGCCCGCAACGCCCCCGCCGGCGGCCGGGACGACTCCCGCGGCTTCGGCTTCGTCGACCCCGCGGCCGCGCTCAAGGCCGCGGCCCGGCTGCGGCCGTACGACCTCCAGTCGGCCGCCTACGGCAAGAAGTACTTCGGCTCGGGCCCGGACATCGCCACCTCGCAGGACGACACGGCCAGTTGGGCGGCCCCGCTGGCAGGAGGCGTCGGCGTCGGCCTGCTGGTCGTCGCGGTGGTCCTGTGGCGAGGCCGCCGACGCTCCCACGCGGACTTCTGACCGGGACCCCGATGCCTGCGTCCCTCAGGGGCGCGATCAGGCACCCGGCACCGCAGCCACCCGGCACCGCAGCCACCGGCACCAGTAGCCGCGCGGCACCCGCAGCCGCGCGTCAGCGCGAGACGGAGGCAGCCGACGCCCCGGCCCTCGCCTCCGCGGCGGTATCCGTATCCGTATCCGCCTCCGCATCCGTGAACACCGACACCGCCGCCTTCGCCGCCGCCTCCACCAGCGAAATCCCCTCCGCCTGCGTGGAGTTGCCGTTCGACAGCACGGCCACCAGATACGCCCGCCCGTCCACCGACACCCGGCCGATGCTGTTGACGTCCCACAGCCCGGTCGTACTGCGCGGCAGCCACCCGTTCTTCAGCGCGAACCCGGAGCCGTCGGCCGCGGCGGAGACCCCCCACCGCTGATCGGCCTCGATCTGCCCCATCAGCCCCTGGAGATACGACCGCGAGGCCCGGCTCAGTGCCGAGTCGTCCCCGAACACCTGCTGGAGCAGCGTGAGTTGATCGGCCGCCGTGGTCTGGGTCAGTCCCCACAGCGCGCCGTCACCCCCCTCGGTGCCGGTCAACCCGAACGTCTTGTTGGCGGCGTCGAGCCCCGCCGCCTTCCCGATCGCGTCCCACAGCGCCGACGCCGAGGCGTTGTCGCTGTTCTCGATCATCGAGGTGGCGTACGCCTTCTCCCCGGCGCTGAGCGGGGTCCCGGCCTCCTGGTGCCGGAGGAGCAGCGCGGCCAGGATGTCGACCTTCACGATGCTCGCCGTGTCGAAGGCGCTCTCGCCGTACACCGCGCTGTCGCCGGAGTCCATGTCGAGCACCGCCACCGACACCTTGGCCCGGCCCGTCACGGTCACCGACTTCATGGCACTCGCGAGCCGCTCGTCGAAGTCCACCACCGGCTCCGCCACGGCCGCCTCCTGAGTCGTGGTCGCCGGCGGCGGGGAGGCCGACGGCGTCGCGGCCGACGATACGGCCCCGCCCCCGGAGTGCGCCTGCGCCTTCATGCAGACCGTCCCCGCGGCCGTCGCACCGGCCACGACGACCGAGGCGAGCGCGAGGGACAGCAGGGGCCGGTGGGACCTGCGGGCGCGGCGACTGACGGCTCTGGAGGACTCCATGGCGCCGATGCTCGGGCCGCCGGCTGTGCGGGACGTTGGACGGACGTTAGAGCTGTGTCAGCGATCGCTGAAAAACCTGTGAAAGCCGTCACGGGCCGGTTTCCGGGCCCGCACAACAGCAAGAGCAACCCCCCGATAGGGTCGGTGACCGTGGCGAACAAGAACATTCCCGACCCCGGCTTCTCCGACGACGACGGCTCCGCCGATCCACGGCTGAGCGCGGCGCTCGCGGCCTGGGCCGGGGACCGCGCCGCCGTGGGCCCCGTCCTGGAGGCGCTCAAGGGCGCCCGGCTGCTCGTCCCGGTGGTCGCCGTGCTCGGCGAGGTCGAGGAGGACGAGAACGGACTGCGCCGCGAGAAGACCAGCGACATGGCCGTGCCGACGCTGAAGGCCGGATCCCGGACCGCGCTGCCCGCCTTCACGTCCACCGACTCCCTGGCCCGCTGGGACCCCGAGGCCCGCCCCGTCGCCGTACCCCTGCACCAGGCGCTCCAGGCGGCGGCGCACGAGAAGGCGGACACCGTCGTCCTGGACCTGGCCGGCCCGGTGCCCTTCGAGCTGACCGGTTCCGCCCTGCTCGCGCTCGCCGAGGGCCGCTCGAACGCCGATCCGCTGGCCGATCCGGCCGTGATCGGGGCCGTACGGGACGCCGTGGCCGCCGAGTCCGCCGTGCTGCGCGCGCACCTCGGGCCGGGGCAGGCGGACGGCACCCTCGCCCTCGTGCTGGAGCCGTCCGCGGCGCCCGCGGACGCCGTGCGGGCCGTCGCCGAGCGCCTGGCCGCCGACGAGACACTGAGGGCCCGCCTGGTACGCGGCCTCGACCTGGCAGTCCTGCCGGCCGGGGCCACGCCTCCGGGCGAGCCCTTGTACGTACGGGGATGAGCCGGTCGTAGGTCGGCCCGCCGGTGCGTACGGAGACGGGCCGTTCGGGGGTCGGCCCGCCGGTGCGTACGGCGACGGGTTCGTCATGTGCCGGCCCGGTCGCACGTAGGGAGACGGGTCGGTCGTGGGCCGGTCCGGTCGTACGTACGGGGACGACCTAGCCGTAGATCGGCCCGGTGTACTTCTCTCCGGGGCCCTGGCCCGGCTCGTCCGGGACCAGGGACGCCTCGCGGAAGGCCAGCTGGAGGGACTTCAGGCCGTCCCGCAGCGGGGCCGCGTGGAAGGAGCTGATCTCCGTCGTGGACGCGTCCAGGAGGCCGGCCAGGGCCGTCACCAGCTTGCGGGCCTCGTCCAGGTCCTTGTACTTGTCGCCCTCCTCGGTCAGACCGAGCTTCACGGCGGCGGCGCTCATCAGGTTGACGGCGACCGTCACGATCACCTCGACGGCGGGGACCTCCGCGATGTCGCGGGTCATCTCGTCGAAGCCGGGGGAGTCAGGGGACGCGGGAGGGGTGTCACTCATGTCCCACACGATAGGGCCCGGTGCAGGCCGGTTCGCACCACCCCCCGGATGCTGCTAACCTTGTGTGACGACCGGCCGGACACGCCTGTGTGAAAGTGTGACCGGCCCACAAGTGGAGGCTCCGATCTCCCACCCGACCGCCCTCCGGGGAGGCGGGTCACCCCGGTCAGGCGGCCACCATCGTTCCGTACGGACGATGGAGTCGCCCGAAAGCGCGCCCCGCGTCCTCGCGGCGGTGCTCCGGCAGTGTTTGGAGCCCCGTCTGTGATCGTCCGGGGCATTTTTTGTGCTTCGGCGCGGTTAGGTCTGTCGATAAGAGACAAACGCGGCTGTCCGCCAGACCGCCGTGTGGTGCTAACCGAGGAGGATCCATCAGCGCCGAGCCCCGCATCAACGACCGGATTCGCGTTCCCGAGGTGCGACTTGTCGGTCCCAGTGGCGAGCAGGTGGGCATCGTCCCGCTGGCCAAGGCACTGGAGCTTGCGCAGGAGTACGACCTGGACCTGGTCGAGGTCGCGGCGAACGCCCGTCCGCCCGTGTGCAAGCTCATGGACTACGGGAAGTTCAAGTACGAGTCGGCCATGAAGGCCCGTGAGGCGCGCAAGAACCAGGCGCACACGGTCATCAAGGAGATGAAGCTCCGGCCGAAGATCGACCCGCACGACTATGACACCAAGAAGGGTCACGTCGTCCGGTTCCTCAAGCAGGGCGACAAGGTCAAGATCACGATCATGTTCCGTGGTCGCGAGCAGTCCCGGCCGGAACTCGGCTACCGACTGCTTCAGCGTCTCGCGGAGGACGTGGCCGACCTCGGGTTCGTCGAGTCGAACCCGAAGCAGGACGGCCGGAACATGATCATGGTTCTCGGTCCGCACAAGAAGAAGACCGAGGCGATGGCCGAGGCCCGCCAGGCGCAGGAAGCCCGCAAGGCAGACGCGAAGGCCAACCCCGGCAAGTCGCAGAACGCCGCGGAGGCCGACCACGACGAGGTCGTGGCCGACGTCGAGGCCCCTGCCGAGGCATCCGCCGAGGCGTGATCCGAAGGGACGCGAGTCCCCGACGACATAACCGACACAACACGACGTTCCACCGTGCCCGGTTTCACGACCGGGCACCGGAACGCCACCGACGAGGAGAGAACGGCGCTATGCCGAAGAACAAGTCGCACAGCGGTGCCAGCAAGCGCTTCAAGATCACCGGCTCCGGCAAGGTGCTCCGCGAGCGCGCCGGCAAGCGCCACCTGCTCGAGCACAAGTCGTCCCGTGTGACGCGTCGCCTCACCGGCAACGCCGAGATGGCCCCGGGCGACGCCGCGAAGATCAAGAAGCTTCTCGGCAAGTGAGGCCGGGCGCCCAGCGCCTGAAGCACCTCTAGACCGGGACCCAATCGATACCGGGCCGTGTGAGTCCAACCACGGCCCCGCTACAAGGAGTTAACAAGTGGCACGCGTCAAGCGGGCAGTCAACGCCCACAAGAAGCGCCGGGCGATCCTCGAGGCGGCCTCCGGCTACCGCGGTCAGCGTTCGCGCCTGTACCGCAAGGCCAAGGAGCAGGTCACCCACTCGCTGGTCTACAACTACAACGACCGCAAGAAGCGCAAGGGTGACTTCCGCCAGCTGTGGATCCAGCGCATCAACGCTGCTGCCCGCGCCAACGGCATCACGTACAACCGCTTCATCCAGGGTCTGAAGGCCGCGAACATCGAGGTCGACCGCAAGATCCTGGCCGAGCTGGCCGTCAACGACGCGACCGCGTTCGCCGCGCTGGTCGAGGTGGCGCAGAAGGCCCTGCCGGACGACGTCAACGCCCCCAAGGCGGCCTGACGCCGCGCTGGGCCGAGGCCGAGTGACTGAACGGACCCGCGGGTTTTTTCCTGCGGGTCCGTTGCGTTGAGCAGCGGGTTCCTGCCTGCGGGTCCGTTGCGTCGAACCGATGGTGAGAGTGAGTCCGATGAGTGCTGCCCCCGAGCTGATCTCCCCCCGTTCCGCCCGCGTCTCGGCGGCCCGGCGGCTCGCCCGGCGGAACTTCCGGGGCAAGGAGCGGCTGTTCCTGGCCGAGGGGCCGCAGGCCGTGCGGGAGGCCGCGGGGCACGGACTGGTGGAACTGTTCGCCACCGTGGAGGCGGCGGAGCGGTACGCCGACATCATCGAGGCCGCGCGCGCCGTGGACGCCCGGGTGCACCTCGCCGCCGAGGACGTCATCGCCGACATCTCCACGACCGTCACCCCCCAGGGGCTCGTCGGGGTCTGCCGATTCCTGGACACCCCCTTCGAGGAGATCCTCGCCGCCCGGCCGAAGCTCGTCGCCGTGCTCGCCAACGTGCGGGACCCCGGCAACGCCGGCACCGTCCTGCGCTGCGCCGACGCCGCCGGCGCCGAGGCCGTCGTCCTGACCGACGCGTCCGTCGACCTCTACAACCCCAAGGCCGTACGCGCCTCCGTGGGCTCCCTGTTCCACCTGCCCGTCGCCGTCGGCGTGCCCGTGGAAGAGGCCGTCGAGGGGCTCAAGCGGGCCGGGGTGCGCATCCTCGCCGCCGACGGGGCCGGTACCGACGACCTCGACGACGAGCTCGACCAGGGCACCATGGGCGGCCCGACCGCCTGGGTGTTCGGCAACGAGGCCTGGGGGCTCCCGGAGGAGACCCGCGCCCTCGCGGACGCCGTGGTGCGCGTCCCGATCCACGGGAAGGCCGAGAGCCTGAACCTCGCCACCGCCGCCGCCGTATGTCTCTATGCGTCAGCCCGTGCACAGCGCGCCTCCGGAGGGTGCCGCTCCGTCACCGAGAACCAGTAGGGTGACCAGCTCGGGGGCCCCTCAGACGCCTGAGAGGTGGGGTGCTGGGATGAGTGTCGGCACGAGGAGCGCGCAAGGCGTGTCCGAGGCCAGCGCCGGTGGTCTCGTCGAGCTCGGCATCGATCCCGACCAGTTGCCCGACGGGCTGGTCGTCGCGGACGAGCAGGGCCGGGTGATCTGCTTCAACGCGGCCGCGGCCCGCATCACGGCCCTCCCCGCCGAGGACGCCCTCGGACAGCGGCTGGAGAAGGCCCTCCCCTTAGAGGACCTGGAGGGCCGGCGCTGGTGGCAGCTGACCGATCCCTACGGCGGTCTCGCCATCCGCAGCCGGCAGCCCGAGCGGAACCTGCTGCTGCCCGGCGGCCGTGAGGTCCTGGTCTGCGCGCAGTACGTGCGCACCGAGCCCACCGGACCCGTCCACCGGGTCGTCGTGACCCTCCGGGACACCGAGGCCCGCCGCCGTACCGAACGCAGCCACGCCGAGCTGATCGCCACCGTGGCCCACGAGCTGCGCTCCCCGCTCACCTCCGTCAAGGGCTTCACCGCGACCCTCCTCGCCAAGTGGGAGAGGTTCACCGACGACCAGAAACGGCTGATGCTGGAGACCGTCGACGCGGACGCCGACCGGGTCACCCGGCTCATCGCCGAGCTGCTCGACATCTCCCGCATCGACTCCGGGCGCCTTGAGGTGCGTCGCCAGCCCGTCGACATCGGCGCCGCCGTCGGCCGCCACATCCAGGCGTACGTCGCCGCGGGCCTCGCCGCCGACCGGTTCCTGCTCCGCCTGGAACAGCCGCTCCCCGCGCTCTGGGCCGATCCCGACAAGATCGACCAGGTGCTCAGCAACCTGCTGGAAAATGCGGTGCGGCACGGCGAGGGAACCGTCACGATTGACATCACGCCCACGGCGTCCCCCCGGGAGGGAGAGGACACCGGCACGTCGGTCACGGTGAGCGACGAGGGCCCCGGCATCCCGGAGGAGTCCATGAACCGCGTCTTCACCCGCTTCTGGCGGGGCAGCAAGCGCGGTGGCACCGGACTCGGGCTGTACATCGTCAAGGGCATCGTCGAGGCCCACGGCGGCACCATCACGGTCGGCCGCGCCCCCGAGGGCGGCGCGGAGTTCCGATTTACGTTGCCCGTGAGCGCTCCGGCCTATCTCACCTGAGATCCGCCCGAGCCGCCCGCGGGCTCATTCGTACACCCGGGTGCCGCTCTCGTACTGAGCGCCGGCCTGCGACGCCTGGCACCGCACCTCGCCGCGTTGCCGGAAGCCCCCAGTAGCTCCGCTACGAGGACCTTCCGGCGCCTTGCGACGCACGGCACCAGACGCCCCACGCTGATCGGACGCCCAGTCCGAGAGCGGCCCCCAACCCCGTTAGACTCGGCCTTTGGCACCCATGTGTCCTGCACACGGCCCTCTGCGCCGCTCACGGGGACCATCCGCCAGCCAACCGGAAGCACGGGAAGAGATGTCGGCACCGAATAAGTCGTACGACCCGGTAGAGGTCGAGGCCTTGAAACCGGAAGAGATCGAGCGCATGCGGGACGAGGCGCTCGCCGCCTTCGCCGCCGCGGACTCGCTCGACGCGCTCCAGGAGGCCAAGGTCGCCCACACCGGCGGTACCTCCCCGCTGGCCCTCGCCAACCGCGAGATCGGCGCCCTGCCCCCGCACGCCAAGGCCGCCGCCGGCAAGCTCGTCGGCCAGGCCCGGGGCGCGGTGAACAAGGCCCTCGCCGGACGCCAGTCCGAGCTGGAGGCCGAGCGGGACCAGCGCGTGCTGGTCGAGGAGGCGGTGGACGTCACGCTGCCGTACGACCGCGTACCGGCCGGCGCCCGGCACCCGCTCACCACCCTCTCCGAGCGCATCGAGGACGTCTTCGTGGCCATGGGCTACGAGGTCGCCGAGGGCCCGCAGGTCGAGGCCGAGTGGTTCAACTTCGACGCGCTCAACATCGGCCCGGACCACCCGGCCCGCGGCGAGCAGGACACCTTCTTCGTCCAGGCTGCACCTCATAGCGGCTCCGCCGCGGGCTCGCGCGGCACCGAGTCCGGTGTCGTGCTGCGCACCCACACCTCGCCCGTGCAGATCCGCTCGCTGCTCTCCCGTGAGCTGCCGGTCTACGTGATCTGCCCGGGCGTCGTCTACCGCACCGACGAGCTGGACGCCACGCACACCCCGGTCTTCCGCCAGGTCGAGCTGCTGGCCGTCGACGAGGGCCTGACCATGGCCGATCTCAAGGGCACCCTGGACCACATGGTCCAGGCGCTGTTCGGCGAGGGCATGAAGACCCGGCTGCGCCCGAACTTCTTCCCCTTCACCGAGCCGTCCGCCGAGATGGACATGGTGTGCTACGTCTGCCGCGGCGAGTCCGTCGGCAACCCCGACCGCCCCTGCCGTACCTGCTCCTCCGAGGGCTGGATCGAGCTCGGCGGCTGCGGGATGGTCAACCCCAAGGTGCTCACCGCGTGCGGCGTGGACCCGGAGAAGTACAGCGGCTTCGCCTTCGGGTTCGGCATCGAGCGGATGCTGATGTTCCGCCACAACGTCGAGGACATGCGAGACATGGTCGAGGGTGACGTCCGGTTCACCCGGCCGTTCGGGATGGAGATCTGATGCGGGTCCCGCTTTCTTGGCTGCGGGAGTACGTCGACCTGCCGGCGACCGAAACCGGCCGTGACGTCCAGGCCAAGCTCGTTTCCGCGGGTCTCGAGGTCGAGACCGTCGAGCACCTCGGCGCCGACCTCAAGGGCCCCCTGGTCGTCGGCCAGGTGCTGACCATCGAGGAGCTGGAGGGCTTCAAGAAGCCGATCCGCTTCTGCACGGTCGACGTCGGCCAGGCCAACGGCACCGGCGAGCCCCAGGAGATCGTCTGCGGCGCCCGGAACTTCTCCGTCGGCGACAAGGTCGTGGTCGTGCTCCCGGGGGCCACGCTGCCCGGCGGCTTCTCGATCTCCGCCCGCAAGACGTACGGCAAGACCTCCCACGGCATGATCTGCTCCGGCGACGAGCTGGGCATGGGCGACGACGGCAGCCACGGCATCATCGTGCTGCCCCCGGAGACCGAGGTCGGCAAGGACGCCATCGAGCTCCTGGAACTGGTCGACGAGGTCCTGGACATCGCCGTCACCGCCAACCGCGGCGACTGCCTGTCCATCCGGGGCGTGGCCCGCGAGGCCGCCATCGCCTACGGCCTGCCGCTGAGCGACCCCGCGCTGCTCGACGTCCCCGGCCCGAACGCCTACGGCTACCCGGTCGAGGTCTCCGACCCGCTCGGCTGCGACCGCTTCACCGCGCGCACCGTCACCGGTCTGAGCCCCGAGGCGCGCTCGCCGATCTGGCTCCAGCGCCGGCTCCAGAAGGTCGGCATGCGCCCGATCTCGCTCGCCGTCGACGTCACCAACTACGTGATGATGGAGCTCGGCCAGCCGCTGCACGCCTACGACCGTTCCCTGGTCCAGGGCACCATCGGCGTCCGCCGGGCGACCGAGGGCGAGCAGATCAAGACCCTCGACGGCGTCGAGCGGAAGCTGCACGCCGAGGACCTGGTCATCACGGACGAGCGGGGTCCGATCGGTCTCGCGGGTGTCATGGGCGGCGCCAACACCGAGATCGCCGACCACTCCGAGGCCGAGGGCACCACCGACGTCGTCATCGAGGCCGCCCACTTCGACGCGGTCTCCATCGCGCGTACGGCCCGTCGCCACAAGCTGTCCTCGGAGGCGTCCCGGCGCTTCGAGCGCGGTGTCGACCCGGCAGCCGCCGCGGCCGCCGCACAGCGCACCGTGGACCTCCTCGTGCTGCTCGCCGGCGGCACCGCCGAGGCCGGTGTGACCGAGGTCGTCGCCCCGTCGGCCCCGCACACCATCAGTGTCCCGGCGGACCACCCGGACAAGGTCGCGGGCGTCTCCTACGGCCGCGAGACCGTCGTACGGCGGCTCCAGGAGGTCGGCTGCGACGTGTACGGGCAGGACGAGCTGCTCGTCACCGTCCCGTCCTGGCGTCCCGACCTCCAGGAGATCAACGACCTGGCCGAAGAGGTCATCCGCCTGGAGGGCTACGAGAACCTGCCCTCCACGCTCCCCAGGCCTCCCGCGGGCCGCGGCCTGACCCAGCGCCAGCGGCTGCACCGCCGGGTGGGCCGGGTGCTGGCCGGTGCCGGGTACGTCGAGGCGCCGAACTACCCCTTCCTCGGTGAGCAGGTCTTCGACCAGCTGCTGCTGGACGCGGACGACCCGAAGCGCCGGGTGGTGAAGCTCACCAACCCGCTCAACGACGAGGAGCCCGCGCTCCGTACGTCCCTGCTGCCCGGCCTGTTCGGGGCGCTGCGCCGCAACGACGGGCGGGGCTCGCACGATCTGGCGCTGTTCGAGACGGGGCTGGTCTTCCTGCCGCGCGAGGAGCAGCGGATCGCCGCGGTGCTGCCGGTGGACCGGCGCCCCACCGACGAGGAGATCGCCGAGCTGGACGCCGCGCTGCCCGAGCAGCCTCGCCATGTGGCCGTGGTGCTCGCCGGTGCGCGCGAGCAGGCCGGCTGGTGGGGCAAGGGCCGTCCGGCCGACTGGGCCGACGCGGTCGAGGCGGCACGGGTGGTCGCCCGCGAGGCCGGGGCCGAACTGGTCGTCCGGGGTGGGCAGTACGGGCCGTGGCACCCGGGCCGGTGCGCCGAGCTGGTGGTCGGCGACACCGTCGTCGGTCACGCCGGTGAACTGCACCCGCGGGTCGTGAAGGCGTTCGGGCTGCCCGCGCGCACGTCGGCGATGGAGCTGGACCTGGACGCCCTGGAGGCGGCCGGCGACGACACCCCGCAGGCGCCGCGCATCTCCACGTTCCCGGTGGCCACGCAGGATGTCGCGCTGGTCGTGGACAAGTTCGTGCCGCATGCCGAGGTCGAGGCGGCGCTGCGTGACGGGGCGGGTGAACTCCTCGAGGGCATCCGGCTGTTCGACGTGTACGAGAACGAGGAGCAGCTGGGCGACGGGAAGAAGTCGCTGGCTTATGCGCTTCGGTTCAGGGCCGGTGACCGGACTCTGACCGTGGATGAGGCGTCGGCTGCTCGGGATGCGGCCATTGCGCTGGCGGGGGAGCGAACCGGGGCGGTGCTGCGCGGCTGAGCGCCGTGGGGGTTCTGCCGGTGGCCGGCCGCGGCGCCGTCGTGGCTGGTCGCGCAGTTCCCCGCGCCCCTATGGGGGGCTGCGCCCCCATATCCCCGATATCAGGTCACCTCACTCGATAGAGTGAGTTCTGCTGGTGATCTGGTCCTTTTGGTCCACGCGCTCGACAGAATCGGACCGGCCTTTCGAGGCCGGTCCGATTGCGTGTGCAGGGCCTAGTTGGGGGGCCATCGGCATGATGCGCTTCAAGGCTGCGGTTCCCCGGCGGGGATTGCTGCGCCGTGTGCTCTCGATGGGGCTGCCCACCATGTGGGGTGCCGTCGCGATCACCTACAAGCTGACCTGCCCGCTCGCCCAGGAGAACGGCCTCGGGGCACGGGTCGCCACCAGCGCCGTGTTCTTCGCCGTGGGCACCGGGTTGATCATCCATGTCCGACGTGCCCTGCTCCGCGAACTGCGGCAGGCCCGGCAGATCGCGGGTGCCGCCCAGAGCGCGCTGCTGCGGCCGCTGCCCCCGCGCGTCGACGGCCTCACCGTCGCCGCCGCCCAGCTGTCCGCCGACCGGGGCGCCACCATCGGCGGCGACCTGTACGAGGTCGTCGCCACCGAACACGGCGTACGGGTCGTCATGGGCGACGTCCGCGGCCACGGCCTCGCCGCCATCGGTACGTCGGCCGCGGTCCTCGGCAGCTTCCGCGAGGCCGTCCACGACGAACCCGACCTCGGCGGAGTGCTCCGCAGACTGGACCGCGCACTCGCCCGCCACCTCCGCGACCGTGCCGAGCGGGACAGCACGGCCGCGGAGGACTTCGTGACCGTGCTGATGCTGGAGATCGCGCGGGACGGTGAGCTCAGGGCTCTGAACTGCGGTCACCCGTGGCCGTACCTGCTCAGCGGGTCGGTCGTCGAGCCGCTCTCCTGCGCGGACCCGATGCCGCCTCTGGGACCGTTCCCCCTGCCCGCCGACTTATCGGGCCTCCAGTGCGGCCACCTGCTGCCGGGCGAGACCCTGGTCCTGCACACGGACGGCGCGGAGGACGCCAGGGACACCGGTGGCCGGTTCTTCTCGCTGCGTGAAGCACTCGGTGGTTCCGCGGGAAGGCCCCCTCAAGCCGTACTGGGCAGGGTCTTCACAGCACTGCTGGACCACACGGCCGGCACACCGAAGGACGACGTGGCCTTACTCGTCCTGAGGAACGAGGGTCAACCGCATCCCGCTCAAGGGGCGCGGAGAACTGCGCGACCAGCCACGACCCACCCGCAGCCGACAACGCACCTCTAGCCGCACCCAGATGTTCCACCGTCAAGCCGCCGGCCAGGCCACCGCACTGTACGAGGGGGAGCCGGCGGCCCGGCCGAGGCCTCTTGCGAGGCATTTCAGTCAACCGGCCCGAAACTCTCCGCAACAGTGCGCACACCCTGCGGATTCGCGCACTCCGATCACACCCCGTGTGAAGGCGGACCCACTAATCTGACGGCACCGAGCCACCCGGGGGGCATTCATGCAGCCCAACACTCTGCTCGACGCGATCCTGGACGAAGCCGGGATCTCGCACGCCGGGCTTGCCGCACATGTGAACCAGGCCGGCCGGGCGCGCGGCCTCGCACTCAGGTACGAACACACCGCCGTGGCGCGGTGGTTGAAGGGCCAGCGCCCGCGAGGCCAGGTGCCCGACCTGATCTGCGAGGTGCTCGCCCGCCGGCTCCGACGCCCCGTCACCCTCGACGACATCGGCCTCGGCGTGCCCGGTGAACCCTCCGCCCCGCACGGCACCTCCCTGTCCGGCTTCGTGGAGCGGGCCACCGCCCTGTGGCGCTCCGACGAACAGCAGCGCCCGCACATCCTGGGCGCCCCCGCGGTCACCGGCACACCCGCGGTCATGCCGGTGTGGGAGTGGGAGAACCCGCCCGAGGACGTCGACGTCTCCCGCGGCGGCCGGCACCGGGTCACCCGCGCCGACCTCGAGATGCTGCGCGCGGCCCGCACCCACTACGAGCAGATGTACCGCAAGGCCGGCGGGGTGGCGACCCGGAGCCGGATCGTCGGCTTCCTCAACGCCGAGGCGGCCCCGCTGCTGCGCGGCAGCTACACCGACGAGACGGGCCGCCAACTGCACCGGGCCACCGGAGGGTTGGTGGCCGTGGCCGGTATCTGCGCCTACGACTCCGACGCGCACGGCCTCGCCCAGCGCTACTTCCACCAGGCCCTCAGGCTCGCCAAGGCCAGCGGCGACCGGGGACTCGGCGCCTATGTGATCGCGCTGCTGGTCAACCAGTCCCTGTTCATGCGGGAGTACCGCCAGGCGGTCGCCTTCGCCGAGGCCGCGCTCCGGGCCGCCGGCAAGCACATCACCCCCGCGCTCGCCTGCGATCTCTACGCGATGCAGGCCAAGGCGTACGCCCACCTCGGCGACGGCACGACCGCGCTGTCCTGCATCCGGCGGGCCGAGCAGGCCGCCGAACGCATCCGGCGCGGATACGAACCCGACGAGACGGGCTATGTCCAGCCGGGACTCGTCAACGTCCAGGTGGCGGAGGCGCTGCTCAGTCTCGGCGAACTCGCGGCCGCCGCCGCGCACGCCGCGGCCGCCGTCGACAACCCTGCCCACGACCGGGGCCGGGTGCACCGGCTCGCGATGCTCAGCACGATCGAACTGCGCCAGGGCAACGCAGACAAAGCGGTGGCCACCGCCGTGCAGATGGCGGAACAGGCGCGGGGAATGGAGTCCCAGCGCCTGCGCGACAGACTCAGAGCGGTCCGTGAGCATCTGGTCCGGAGCGGCTGCGCGGGCACGTCCGAGGCAGCCGAACTGATCGACGGCGCACTGCGCGTGCCCCTGTAGGTCGGCACGCGGACGCCGACACCCCACAGTCCCTGCTGCGATATTGCCACTTACTCGACGGAAGGTGGCAGAACCGTGCAGTGGACGAAACAGAACGAACAAACTGTGTATGAAAACCGCTGGTTCAGCGTCAATCTCGCCGATGTCGAGCTGCCGGACGGCCGGCATCTCGACCACTTCCTGATACGGCTGAGGCCGGTCGCGGTCGCCACGGTGGTGAACGAGGCCAACGAGGTCCTGCTGCTGTGGCGGCACCGCTTCATCACCGACAGCTGGGGCTGGGAGCTAGCCGCGGGGGTGGTCGAGGACGGAGAGGACATCGCCGTGGCGGCCGCCAGGGAACTCGAGGAGGAGACCGGCTGGCGGCCGGGGCCGCTCCAGCACCTGTTGAGCGTGGAGCCCTCCAACGGGCTCACCGACGCCGTGCACCACATCTACTGGGCCGACGAGGGCGAGTACATCGGGCACCCCGTGGACGACTTCGAGTCGGACCGCCGGGAGTGGGTCCCGCTGAAGGTCGTTCCCGACATGGTCGCCCGTGGGGAGGTCCCGGCCGCCAACATGGCGGCCGCGTTACTGCTGTTGCACCATCTCAGGCTCGGTCAGGACATCCTGTCCTGATCCCCCACCCGGCTGTCCCGAGGGCTCAGTGTCCGAAGGCCTGCCAGATCGCCACGACGAGCGCGCCCACGGCGGTGATCGCCGCGACCGCGGGGAGCGGCCAGCGGGCGTGCTCCAGGGCGATGATCCGTGCGCTCAGATCGTCGATCTCCTTGTCCGTCTCCTCCGTACGATGACTGAGAAGGGCGAGGCCGCCCTCGACCCGTGCGTACGCGACGTCGAGGCGACGTCGTAACTCTGCGAGTTCTCCATGGACCACGGGATGCTCCGGTTCGGCGGTCACAGGTCCGCTCCTTTCCGTAGTCGTCACATCCCTTGCATGCGCATGAAGAGTCAACTCGCCTGGTGGGTGCGTGGGGAGAGTGTGCGACGGGCATATGCGGGCCCGGGGCGCACACGGTGTGTGAATGACACGGGCCCGGCGCTCCGAGGAGAGCCGGGCCCGTGGCCGTAGCACTGTGTCATCGGCACCCTGGAACGGACAGGGTGCCGGTCGGACGCAGGTGATACGGGTCAGTTGTAGGTGTAGAAGCCCGAGCCGGACTTGCGGCCCAGCCGGCCCGCGTCGACCATGCGCTGGAGGAGCGGGGGAGCGGCGTACAGCGGCTCCTTGTACTCCTCGTACATCGAAAAGGCGACCGAGGCGACGGTGTCCAGGCCGATCAGGTCGGACAGCTTCAGCGGGCCCATCGGGTGGGCGCAGCCGAGCTCCATGCCGTTGTCGATGTCCTCGCGGCTCGCGATCCCCGACTCGAACATCCGGATCGCGGACAGCAGGTACGGGATCAGCAGCGCGTTGACCACGAAGCCGGAGCGGTCCTGGGCGCGGATGGCGTGCTTGCCGAGGAGCTTCTCGGCGAAGGCCTGGGCGCGGGCCAGGGTGCCCTCGGACGTGGTGAGCGCCGGGATCAGCTCGACGAGCTTCTGCACCGGGGCCGGGTTGAAGAAGTGGATGCCGACGACCTGGTCGGGCCGCGAGGTGGCCACCGCCAGCTTCACCAGCGGGATGGAGGAGGTGTTGGAGGCCAGGATGGCGTCCGGGCGGGTCACCACCTGGTCGAGCACCTGGAAGATCTCCGTCTTCACCTGCTCGTTCTCCACCACGGCCTCGATGACGAGGTCGCGGTCCGCGAACTCGCCGAGATCGGTGGTGAAGGAGAGCCGGGCCTGGGTGGCGGCCAGCTCGTCCGCGCTGATCTTGCCGCGTTCGGCGGCCTTGGTGAGGGAGTTGAACAGCCGGGTACGGCCGATCTCCAGGGCCTCGCCGGTGGTCTCGGCGACCTTCACGTCCAGACCGGCGCGGGCGCACACCTCGGCGATGCCCGCCCCCATCTGGCCGCAGCCCACCACTCCGACGCGCGCGATGTCTCCCGCCGGGAAGTCCGTCACTTCGTACCTTTCGCTGGTCTTCGCCTGCCGGCAGGTTCGCCGTGGTCCGGCTCCTGCTCCGTTCGAGCACGTTACTCCCAAGTATCGATGATCGATCGCCTGGGGCGGTCATCCGTCGGGCATTCTGGGGCGCTGAGACGATCCGTGACCGAGCGGATCCATGGTGTTGGGGGAGTGTGCACATGGGACGTCTGTCGCGCCGGGCCTTCACGCTGGCCGCGTTGTCGACCCTCACGACGGCCTCGGGAGCGGCGGCCACGCCCCGGCGCCCGTGGTGGCTGCCGACCGAGATGCGGGGCGTGTGGCTGGCCACCGTGTCCAACCGGGACTGGCCGTCGAAGCCCGGGCTGACCGCCGCGCAGCAGCGCGCCGAGCTGATCGCCCACCTCGACCGGGCCGCGGCGGACCGTCTGAACACGGTCATCCTCCAGGTACGGCCCACCGCCGACGCCCTGTGGCCCTCGCCCTACGAGCCCTGGTCGCAGTACCTCACCGGGACACAGGGCAAGAACCCCGGCTGGGACCCGCTGGGCACGGCCGTCACCGAGGCGCACCGGCGGGGCCTGCAACTGCACGCCTGGTTCAACCCGTACCGCGTCGCCAACCACACGGACCCGACCAAGCTGGCCGCCTCCCACCCCGCCCGCAGGCACCCGGACTGGGTGGTCCCGTACGGCGGGAAGCTCTACTACAACCCCGGGCTGCCGGAGGTGCGCGCCTTCGTCGAGAACGCGATCCTCGACGCGGTCCGCAAGTACCCCGTGGACGCGGTCCACTTCGACGACTACTTCTACCCGTACCCGGTGGCCGGCCAGACCTTCGACGACGACGCGGCCTACGACCGCTACGGCGGCGCCTTCGTCAACCGGGCCGCCTGGCGACGGGACAACATCGACAAGCTGGTCCGGGAGACGGCGGCGGCCGTCCGGCGGATCCGGCCCACCGCGCAGTTCGGCATCAGCCCGTTCGGGGTCTGGCGCAACGCCGCCACCGACCCGCTGGGCTCGGACACACGCGCGGGCGTGCAGTCGTACGACGACAACTTCGCGGACACCCGCAAGTGGGTGCGTGAGGGCTGGATCGACTACCTGGTGCCGCAGCTCTACTGGAACATCGGGTTCGCCGCCGCGGACTACGCCAAGCTGGTGCCCTGGTGGGCGGAGCAGGCGCGCGGGAGCAGGACGAAGCTGTACCTGGGCGAGGCCCTCTACAAGGCGGGGGATCCGGCGCAGCCCGCTGCCTGGCAGGACCCCGCGGAGCTGTCCCGGCACCTCACGCTGGCGCAGCAGTACGCACAGGTGCGCGGACATGTCTTCTTCGCCGCGCGCGAGATCGCCTCCGACCCGATCGGGGCGATGGCCCGCGTGGTGGCCGACCACTACCAGGTGCCGGCGGTGCCACCGCGCTGAATCAGCGGCCCGTCCGGTGCAGGCGGTGCCTGATCTCGGTGTCGGGGCCCGGTGAGCACACGCCCTCGTGCCCGTCCTCGAAGCGGACGCGGTACGGGGGGTTGCCCTCCTGTCCCATCACCTCGACGATCTCGCCGACCTTGTCCTGCTGTCCGACCACCCTGCCGTGCTGGACGAGCTCGTCGCCCACGGTTGCGCGCATCAGCCGTGCCTCCTCACCGAGTGAGCGGTCCGTGGCCTGATTTTACGGCGCGGGGGCCCACCGGGAGCCGGCGCGTACGCGCCGCTCAGCCCCGCGCCCGCTGGGTGACCGCGATGCACACCAGCACCGCCGCGGCCGTCAGCGGGGCGGCCACCGTCAGGTGCTCGCCGAGCAGCAGCACCGACCACACCAGTGTGAGCAGGGGCTGGGCAAGCTGCAACTGGCTGGCCTTGGGGATGCCGATCGCCGCCATGCCCCGGTACCAGACGACCAGACCGACGAACTGCGAGCCTGCCGCCACCCACAGCAGCCCGGCCACGCTGTGCGCGGTGAGGTGCACCGGCTCGTGGGACAACGCGAGCGCCGCCGCGGGCACGCTGAGCGGCAGGCACAGCACCAGAGCCCAGGCGATGACCTGCCAGCCGGGCATGGTCCTGGCGAGCCGGCCGCCCTCGGTGTAGCCGGCCGCGCACACCAGCAGCGCGGCGAAGAGATACAGGTCGGCGGTGGTCAGGGCGCCGCCGCTCTGCTGCACGGTGAAGGCCACCACCGCGGCCGCGCCGGCGAGCGCCGCCGCCCAGAAGGTCCGCGAGGGGCGGGTGCCGACGCGCAGGGCGGACAGCAGCGCGGTCGTCAGGGGGAGCAGACCGACCACGACGGCCGCGTGTGCGGTGGTCGACGTCCGCAGGGCCAGCGTGGTCAGCAGCGGGAACCCGACGACCACCCCGGCCGCGACGACCGCCAGCCCTGGCCAGTGCGCGCGGGCCGGCAGCGGGATCCGCAGCGCCAGCAGACAGCCGCCCGCGACGAGTGCCGCGAGAACGCTGCGCACCGCGACCAGGGACCAGGGCCCGAACCCCTCCAGGCCCCACGCGGTGGCGGGGAAGGTGAGGGAGAACGCGGCGACTCCGAGGGCGGCCTGGACGGTGCCGAAGGTCCTCGCGGGGGCGGGAACCGCTATCCGGGTCGGCGCAGTAGCGCTACTCTGTACTCTCATGCAAGAGCGTAGCAGCGTCGATGAACTGGCGGAACGGCTGAGGCGGGAGCTGGACCGCTACTCACCTGGTGGAAAGCTCCCGTCGAGCCGGGTCCTCGTCGATCGCTTCCGGGTCAGCCCCGTGACCGTCTCCCGCGCCCTCGCCCAGCTCGCCGCCGAGGGGCTGGTGGTGACCCGCCCGGGCGCCGGTGCCTTCCGTGCCCGGGCCCGTACCGTCTCCACCGCGACCGGGGACACCTCCTGGCAGGAGGTCGCGCTGAGCGCGGACGGCGCCGCCGACCTCGTACCGCGCTCGGTCGACGCGTCCGGCGTCCTGGTGTCGCTGGCCGCCCCGCCGCCCGGCGTGATCGAGTTCAACGGCGGCTATCTGCACCCCTCCCTCCAGCCCGAGCGCGCGATGTCCGCGGCCCTGGCCCGCGCGGGCCGCCGCCCCGGCGCCTGGGGCCGACCGCCCACCGAGGGTCTGCCCGACCTGCGCGAGTGGTTCGCGCGCACCATCGGCGGAGCCGTCACCGCGGCCGAGGTGCTGATCACCGCGGGCGGCCAGTCCGCGCTCACGACCGCCCTGCGCGCCCTGGCCCCGCCCGGCGCCCCCGTCCTGGTCGAGTCGCCCACCTACCCCGGCATGCTGGCGATCGCCCGGTCGGCGGGTCTGCGTCCCGTCCCCGTCCCGGTGGACGCGGACGGGGTGAAGCCTGCCCTCCTCGCCGACGCGTTCCGGGCGACCGGTGCCCGGGTCTTCGTCTGCCAGCCGCTCTTCCAGAATCCGACCGGCGCGGTGCTGGCCCCCGAGCGCCGCGGCGAGGTGCTGCGGATCGCCCGCGAGGCCGGCGCGTTCGTCGTCGAGGACGACTTCGTACGGCGGCTGGTGCACGAGGACGCCGGGCCGCTGCCGCGCCCGCTGGCCGCTGACGACCCCGACGGAGTCGTGGTCCATGTCAGCTCGCTGACCAAGGCGACCTCGCCGAGCTTCCGGGTCAGCGCCCTGGCCGCGCGCGGGCCGGTGCTCCAGCGCCTGCGCGCGATCCAGATCGTCGACACGTTCTTCGTGCCCCGCCCGCTCCAGGAGGCGGCCCTGGAACTCGTCGGCTCCCCGGCCTGGCCCCGCCATCTGCGGTCGATCTCCACCGAGCTGAAGGCCCGCCGCGACACCATGACCACCGCGCTCCGGCTGGAGCTCCCCGAACTGTCCCTCCCGCACGTCCCGTCGGGCGGCTACCACCTGTGGCTGCGGCTGCCCGACGGCACGGCCGAGACCGCTCTGACGACGGCCGCCCTCCGTGCGGGCGTCGCGATCACCCCCGGCCGCCCCTACTTCAGCGCCGAACCCCCGGCCGGACACCTCCGCCTGAGCTTCGCCGCGGTGGCGGGTCCCCAGGAGATCCAGGAGGGCGTACGACGGCTCCGTACGGCCTGCGAGGAGGTGCTCTAGCCGCGCGGGACCGGCGCGACACCGCACAGGAACTCCGCGCCGGCGAACAGCTCCGGGGTCAGGCGTATGCCGGTGAGGCGGTGGGCCAGGGCGAAGGAGGCGCCGGTCAGGGAGGCGTAGTAGTCGTTGTCGTCGTCCTCGTCACGTTCGCTCAGGTCGAAGCCCGACTCCCGCATCTCGGCGACGAGTTCGTCGGGGTGGCTGCCGTAGCGCGTGTCGGCGAAGAGCGGTTCGAAGTGCAGCCGCAGATCGCCGTCCTCGTACCAGCAGAAGCGGTCCACCGCGTTGACGTTGAGGAAGTGCGAGACGATCCGGCGGCCGCGCGAGAGCGGCAGCATCGCCTCGTCGGTGACGCCGAGGTAGCCGTTGCACTCGACCATCAGCGTCCAGTCCCGTATCGCCGTGGCCCCGACGAAGAGCTGGAAGGGCGTATGGACCTCGTACGAGGGCTCGCCCAGCGCGTCCACGCCGGTGATCCGCTGCCCTCCCTCGGCTCCCAGCTCCCGCAGCAGCTCCGCGGGCGTGAGGCCCCGGACCAGCGTGAGGCAGTACGCCTCCATCAGGAGTTCGTACCCGTCCTCGAGCCACGCGTAGTCCGTGGCTGTCGTCATCCCCGTCATGTCCGCAGCATCGCACCCGGCACTGACAACACCCTCCGGGCCCCGGAAAACCGTTCGACGCCAACGGCCGTGACCTGGGAATCTCCCGGCATGAACGACATTCCGCCCCTCGCCCCGGGCTACGAGATCTCCACCGACCCCGAGCGGCTCGACGCCGACCTGGTGCACCACTGGCTGTCCACCGACGCGTACTGGGCGATCGGTCGCTCCCGGGAGAAGCAGGACCGGGCGATCGCCGGGTCGCTCAACTTCGGGGTGTACGACACGGCCTCGGGGGAGCAGGTGGCCTACGCGCGCGTGGTCACCGACATGGCCACCTTCGCCTGGCTCTGCGACGTCTACGTGGACCGTGCCGCACGCGGCAAGGGGATCGGCGTGGCGCTCGTCGGAGCCGTGCGGGAGCATCTGCGGCCGTACGGCCCGAGGCGGATCATGCTCGCCACCCGGGACGCGCACGGCGTGTACGAGAAGCTCGGGTTCGCCCCGCTCGCCCAGCCGGACATCTGGATGGCGCTGACCGATCTGTGACCGTAAGCCCGCGGGCACCCAGGGTAAATCCCGGGTAACGCCTCTTGACCTGCGCACTTCCGCGGCTCACGATCACCGCATGCAACTTCGGGTCACGTTCGTCGCCGCCGCGCGGAGCTCCTCGCTGCTCACCGAGCGGTTCGAGGACGACCGTCCGCTCGACCAGGCCGGCTGGGACCAGGTGCTGGCCGTGGCGCCCGAGCTGCTGCCGCTCGCGGCGGCCGAGCTGCGGTACTGCTCGCCCACGCCCCGCAGCCGTGCCACCGGGGACGCCCTCGGGTACGCGCCCCTCGTCCAACTCGCCCTGCGGGACTGTGACATGGGGCGCTGGCGTGGGCTGACCCTCGGCGAGGCGATGGCCCGCGAGCCGGAGTCCGTGGACGCCTGGCTCGCCGACCCGCGGTCCACCCCGCACGGCGGCGAGTCGCTGCTCGCATTCGTCGCCCGGGTGGGGGAGTGGCTCGACACCCGGCCGATGGAGGACCGCGGCCGGGTCGTCGCCGTCGTGGAGCCGGCTGTGGTCCGGGCCGCGCTGGTGTACGTCCTGAAGGCGCCGCCGTCGACGTTCTGGAACATCGACGTCCGCCCCCTGTCGGCCATCACGGTGACCGGCCGCGCCGGCCGCTGGAACCTCCGCTTCGAGGGGGTCTCGGAGCAGCACGCGCGCGCGTAGAGCAGTCACGAGCGGCGGGGCGTTCCGCCCACGCGTGTGTACTCCGTCCTCAGGACCAGGTCCTTCGCCGGGCCGCCGACCCGCCACACCGTGCGCCAGTGCTCGTGGTCCAGGACGGTGAACTCGCCGCGGTACAGGTCCGCCGCGCACGGGTGGTCGGCGACATGGCGGCCGGAGCCCAGGTCCAGGTCGTGGAAGGGCCGTCCGTCGGAGAAGCGGACGTCCGCCGTGCCAGGTGTCGTGCCCGGCAGGAACCGGAGCGTCCGTTCGGCGGGGCGCGGCACGCCCTGCCAGACGAAGGTGCCCGACTCCCGGGACAGCAGCCCGCCGCCCTCCAGTCGGCCGAAAGCGGTGGTGCCGGAGAACGTGCCCTCCGTCCCGCTCGTCAGGTCCCGCACGGTCCGCTCGGTCCGCCACTCCCCGGCCAGGTAGGCCAGAACGTCCGGCACTGGCCAGAACCTGCCCATGTGCCCCTCGCTTCCGATCACTTCCGACACTTTCGGTACCGCGCGACCCGTTGACGCTCCGGAATCCCCCTCCCTATGTTGCCGTTCGATGTGCTGATCAGCGTCCGATATTTCGAACCTACGTCGGTAGAACCCCGCTTCGACAGAACCCCGCTCCCGTAGAACCCCACTTCGACAGAGCCGCGGAGTATCCATGTCACGCACCCGCTGGAGACTCGGTCTCAGCGCCACCGCCCTGCTCGTGGCGGCAGGAACGATCTCCCCGTCCGCCCATGCCGAGGACGTCACCGACTACGCGATCACCGTCGACCCGAGCGCCAGGGGCGCGACGATCGACGACACCATGTACGGCGTCTTCTTCGAGGACATCAACCGGGCCGCCGACGGCGGTCTGTACGCCGAACTCGTGCAGAACAGGTCCTTCGAGTACTCCACCGCCGACAACGCCTCCTACACCCCGCTCACCTCGTGGACGGTCGACGGCACCGCTCGGGTCGTGGACGACGGCGGCCGCCTGAACGAACGCAACCGCAGCTATCTCGACCTGGGCGCCGGTTCGTCCGTGACGAACGCCGGATACAACACCGGCGTCCACGTCGAGTCGGGCAAGAAGTACGACTTCTCGGTGTGGGCCCGTGCGGACGCCGGCACCACCCTCACCGTCTCGCTCCAGGACTCCGGCGGCACGCTCGCCACCGCCCGCAAGGTGAACGTCACCAAGAGCGGCTGGACCCAGTACCGGGCCACCCTGACCGCGACCCGGACCAGCAGCGACGGCCGCCTCACCGTGGCCTCCTCGGCGGCTGCCGCACTCGACATGGTCTCCCTGTTCCCGCGCGACACCTACCGCGGCGAACCCAACGGCCTGCGCAAGGACCTCGCCGAGAGGATCGCCGCCCTGCATCCCGGCTTCGTGCGCTTCCCCGGCGGCTGCCTGGTCAACACCGGCTCGATGGAGGACTACAGCCAGACCTCCGGCTACCAGCGCAAGCGGTCCTACCAGTGGAAGGACACCGTCGGGCCGGTCGAGACGCGCGCGACAAACTCCAACTTCTGGGGCTACAACCAGAGTTACGGCCTCGGCTACTACGAGTACTTCCGGCTCGCCGAGGACATCGGCGCCATGCCGCTGCCCGTCGTCCCCGCCCTGGTGACCGGCTGCGGCCAGAACAAGCCCGTCGCCGACGACGCCCTGCTCAAGCGGCACGTCCAGGACACCCTCGACCTCATCGAGTTCGCCAACGGCCCGGCGAGCTCCACCTGGGGCAAGGTGCGGGAGAGGATGGGCCACCCCGAGCCCTTCCACCTCACCCACATCGAGGTCGGCAACGAGGAGAACCTGCCGAACGAGTTCTTCGCCCGCTTCAAGGAGTTCCGGGCCGCCGTCCAGGCGAAGCACCCGGACATCCAGGTGATCTCCAACTCCGGCCCCGACGACTCCGGTACGACCTTCGACACGGCCTGGCAGCTCAACAGGGACGCCGAGGTCGACATGGTCGACGAGCACTACTACAACAGCCCGCAGTGGTTCCTCCAGAACAACGACCGCTACGACTCCTACGACAGGCACGGCCCGAAGGTCTTCCTCGGCGAGTACGCCTCCCAGGGCAACACCTTCAAGAACGGGCTCACCGAGGCCGCGTTCATGACCGGCCTGGAACGCAACGCGGACGTCGTGAAACTCGCCTCCTACGCACCGCTGTTCGCCAACGAGGACTACGTCCAGTGGCGCCCGGACCTGATCTGGTTCAACAACCACGCCTCCTGGAACTCCGCCAACTACGAGGTCCAGAAGCTGTTCATGAACAACGTCGGCGACCGCGTGGTGCCCTCGACGGCCACCGGCACGCCCTCGCTGCTCACCCCGATCACCGGCGCCGTGGGCCTCTCGACGTGGGCGACGACGGCGGCGTACGACGACGTGAGGGTCACGGACGCCGACGGCCGGGAGCTGCTCACCGACGACTTCTCCTCCGGCGCCTCGAAGTGGACGCACACCGGAGGCGGCTCCTGGAGCATTCAGGACGGGCAGTACGTGCAGACCGACGTGAACGCCGAGAACACCATGGTCTCGGCCGGTGACCCGTCCTGGCACGACTACGACCTGAAGGTGAAAGCCACCAAGAAGGCGGGCAAGGAGGGCTTCCTCGTCGCCTTCGGCGTCAAGGACACCGGCAATTACTACTGGTGGAACATCGGCGGCTGGAACAACACCCAGAGCGCCGTCGAACAGGCCGTGGGCGGAGGCAAGTCGACGCTGATCTCCAAGGCGGGCTCGGTCGAGACGGGCCGCGCCTACGACATCGACGTCAAGGTGCGCGGCCGCCAGGTCACCCTCTACCTCGACGGTCAGGAGTGGGGCAGCTTCCGGGACGACAAGCCCGCCGAGCCGTTCCGCCAGGTCGTCACCGAGGACCGCAGGACAGGTGAGCTGATCGTCAAGGTCGTCAACGCACAGGACTCGGCCGCCCGTACGGCCGTCGACCTGGGGCGCGCCAAGGTCGCGTCCAAGGCCCGGGTCACCACACTGGCCGCCGCACCGGACGCCGTGAACAGCGAGACGTCGACGGCGGTCGCCCCGGTGCGGTCCACCTTCGACGGGGTCGCCGGGAAGTTCACGTACACCTTCCCGGCGAACTCGGTCACCTTCCTGAGGATCAGGCAGAAGTAGCCGAGGGGTCGGCGGGCTGCTGTCCGACGGGCAGCAGCCCCCGCTCGTCGAAGACCTTCCGTGCCACGGCCGTGGCGTTGAGGGCCCTCGGGAATCCGCAGTAGCCGGCCGACTGCAACAGCGCCTCGACGATCTGCTCGGGGGTCAGACCCACGTTCAGGGCCGTGTTGATGTGCACCTCCAACTGGGTCTCGCAGCCGCCGAGCGCGGTGAGCATGCCCAGCGTGACCAACTGGCGGTCGCGCGGCGCGAGCTGCGGCCGTGCGTAGATCTCGCCGAATCCCCAAGCGATGACCTGGTGGCCCAGCTCCGGGCTGATGTCGGCGAGCGAGTCGACGACCAGCTGCCCCACCTCGGGGTTGACGCTGCCCAGCATCTCCAGGCCCCGTGCGAAGCGCTCCTCGCGGGTGGTGCTCTCGCTCATGTCAGCTCCTTCTGTCCGCACGGTCTCCCTCGGCCTCCGTCGCCTGCGGGTCGTACGGAATTCACTTCACCGCCATCGGCGGTCGGACAACCAACCGTATGCACCCCCTGTCTAAATCGACGCAGTGACAACGCACGGGGCTGACGTCCCGGACGGGGGCTTGAATTGACCAGTGGACAAGGCGTGCGACTGACCGTCCCGCCCGAACCGAGGACCGCGGACGACCTGAGGGACGACCGGCCGTCCGGACCTGTCGCGGCCCCACCGCCGGGACCGGCGCGGGCCGCCCTGCTCGCCGCGGCGATCACCGTCGCGGTGCTCTGCGCCGCCGACGCCGTCGCCCGCAGTTACCCCTTCGGCCCGCGCACCCGGAACGTCAGCGACCTCGGCAACCAGTACGTGCCCTTCCATGCGCACCTGTGGGACCTGCTCCACGGGCGCGGCAGCGGCGGGCTCCTCGTCAACTGGCAGTCGGGGTACGGCGTCGGCTTCCTGCCCGACCTCGGGACCTATCTCACCAGCCCGTTCGCCCCGCTCGTGGCGGTGTTCCCGAGGAACGAGATCGACCTTGCGGTGTACGTGATCACCGTGCTGAAGATCGCGGGTGCCGCGGCCGCCATGACCTGGCTGCTGCTGCGACTGCGTCCCGGGCGCTGGTGGGCGGCCGGTCTGCTGGGCGCGTCGTACGCCCTGTGCGGCTGGACCGTGGCGACCGCGTCGTACAACCTCATGTGGCTCGACGGACTGATCGCCCTGCCGCTGCTCTGCCTGGTCGGTGAGTGGGTGCTGACCGGCCGGCGCTTTTTGCTCGGGGTGCTGGTGGTCACGGCAGCCTGGATCGCCAACTTCTACACCGCGTACATGGCCACCCTCGCCGCCGCCCTGGTGTTCCTGCTGCGGCTGTGCCTGGCCGACCTCCCGGCCCGCCGCAGGCTCACCGCCGCAGGCCGGGCCGCCCTGACCTTCGTCCTCGGCATCGGCCTGGCCGCGCCCCTGGTCACGGTCGTGTACTTCGGCAGCGCGCACGCCTCCCCGGGCCGCTTCACCCAGTTCGCGCGGGTGGACACCGAGGACCTGCTGGCCCGGCTGCTGCCGACGACGTACAGCTTCGGCTCCCCAGCGCTCTTCGTCGGCACCACGGCCCTGCTGCTCGCCCTCGCGCTGCCCTTCCACCGGGCGGCCCCCCGCCGGGTGCGCGCCGGGTGGACGCTGCTGGTGGTCGCGGTGACCCTGTCGATCCAGTGGGGCCCGACCCATCTGCTCTGGCACGCCTTCGCCGCCCCGCAGGGCAGCTCGTACCGCCAGGCCTTCGTGGTGTGCGCCCTGCTGGTGATCGCCGCCTGGCACTCCCTGTCGTACCGCCCGCTCGACCGCCGGGCACTGGCGGCGGCGGCCGGACTGCTCGCGCTCGTCGCGCTCGTGGCGAGCGGCAGTCACCTGGTGCGCTTCTTCGCCTGGCCCGTCTTCCTGACGGCGTTCGTGGGCGCCCTGCTCGGGCTGCTCCTGCTCGGCCGGCGGCGCCCCTTCCTGCGCACGGCCCCCGCCGCGCTCGCCGCCGTGCTGCTCATCGGCACGCTGGCCGGCGAGGCCACCGCCACCTCCGCCGTGGCCACCCGGATGCGGCTCGGGCACATGGACGACTACGCCCCGTGGGGGGACCGGCAGCAGGAGCAGGCGGACGCGATCGCCCAGGCCGGCGGCTGGCCCCGCTACCGCACCGACCCGGGCCGGGAGCAGACCGTCGGCAACGACCCTCTGGAGGTCGGCGGCGAGGGCGCGCAGTACTACAGCAGCCACACCTCCGCCGTGTTCAGCAGCACCCTCACCGCCCTCGGGTACGGCTGGACCTCGGGCGGGCGCAGCCTCCAGAGCCTCGACAACGCGGTCACCGACGCGATCTTCTCCGTGGGTGCCCGGGTGCACTCCCCGCCGGACCCGCACCAGGACTGGTTCCCGCAGGACGGCAGCGGGGTGACCGTGACCAGGCAGGACGTACCGCCCCTGGTGACCGTACGGCCGTCCCCGGCGACCGGCGCCTTCGGTCCCTCGCCCTACCGCAACCAGGAACTCCTGCTCGGCGCTCGTGTCTACACCGTGCCCCGGGTCACCGTCCTGAACGGCGCAGGGAGACCGGCGGACCGCAGCAGGGACCAGCGCCGGGGCGTGCGCGTGGGAGGGCGGGCGACGCTCACCGCCCGGTGTCCCGGGGGCGACGAGGTCTACCTCTGGGCGCCGCACTTCGGGGGCAGCGCCCGGCTCGCCGGGCCCTCCGCCGACGGTCTGACCGGCCGGTTCCGCGCCGACTGGCCCGTCACCAAGATCGCCGCCATGCAGCGCCTCGGCAGGGTCCCGGACTCCGGGCGCCTCACCGTCGAGCTGTCGCCGTACCGGATGGGTGTCGTGCCGGACCGGGCGATCGGCTGCCTGGACACAGGCCGGCTGCGGTCCGCCGTACGACAGCTCGAGGCCACCGGCGCGACCGAGGTGACCGTCTCAGGCTCCGGGGGCTCGATCCACGCGGAGCTTCCGGCGGGCAGCAAGGGGGTCGCGGTCGTCGCGGCGCCCCGGATCGCCGGCTGGCGCTGCGCCGCCGGTGCCGCCGACGCCGTACCCGCGAAGCAGTACCACGGTCTGATCGCCGTACCGCTGGACGGCACCTCGACGAGTGTCACCTGCGACTTCCGTCCCCCGGGACTGCGGCTCGGCTCCACGGTCGGGGCCGGGGCGCTGGTCTGCCTCCTCGGGATCGGCGCGTTCGGGGTGGTGCGCCGGAGGAGGGGCGTGAGTATGCACGTGGTTGCATAAACGTGCAGCGAAACGTATAGTCATGCCATCCAGGAGGAGGATGACATGGCGGTACGTGCGGCAGTGGCCGGGGCGAGCGGATACGCGGGCGGTGAGGTCCTGCGGCTGCTCCTGGCGCACCCCGAGGTCGAGATCGGCGCCCTGACCGGCAACTCCAACGCCGGACAGCGCCTCGGCTCGCTCCAGCCCCACCTGCTGCCGCTCGCCGACCGGGTGCTCCAGGAGACCACGGCCGACGTCCTCGCCGGCCACGACGTCGTCTTCCTCGCCCTGCCGCACGGCCAGTCCGCCGCCGTCGCCGAACAGCTCGGCCCGGACGTCCTCGTCGTCGACATGGGTGCCGACTTCCGGCTGAAGGACGCGGCCGACTGGGAGACGTTCTACGGCTCCGCGCACGCCGGCACCTGGCCCTACGGCCTCCCCGAACTGCCGGGTGCCCGCACCGCGCTGGAGGGGGCCAAGCGCATCGCGGTCCCCGGCTGCTACCCCACCGCCGTCACCCTCGCCCTCTTCCCGGCCTACGCCGCCGGCATCGCCGGGGACCAGGCCGTGATCGTCGCCGCCTCCGGCACCTCCGGCGCGGGCAAGGCACCGAAGCCCAACCTGCTGGGCAGCGAGGTCATGGGCTCCATGTCGCCGTACGGCGTCGGCGGCGGGCACCGGCACACGCCGGAGATGATCCAGAACCTCAGCGGGGTGGCGGGCGAGACGGTCTCCGTCTCCTTCACGCCGACCCTCGCGCCGATGCCCCGCGGCATCCTCGCCACGTGCAGCGCCGCCGCCAAGCCCGGTGTGACCGCGGAGAGCGTCCGGGCCGTCTACGAGAAGGCCTTTGCCGACGAGCCCTTCGTCCACCTGCTCCCCGAGGGCCAGTGGCCCGCCACGGCGTCCGTCTACGGTTCGAACGGCGTTCAGGTACAGGTCGCCCTCGACGAGGCCGTGGGCCGCATCATCGCGATCAGCGCCATCGACAACCTGACCAAGGGCACCGCGGGCGGTGCCGTCCAGAGCATGAACATCGCCCTCGGACTCCCCGAGGAGCTGGGTCTTTCCACGATCGGAGTCGCACCGTGAGCGTCACGGCAGCCAAGGGATTCCAGGCGGCGGGCATCGCCGCCGGAATCAAGGAGAACGGCAACCCGGACCTGGCCCTCGTGGTCAACACCGGGCCCCGCCGCGCCGCCGCCGGCGTCTTCACCTCCAACCGTGTGAAGGCCGCGCCGGTGGTGTGGTCCGAACAGGTACTCAAGGACGGCGAGTTGACGGCCGTCGTCCTCAACTCCGGCGGCGCCAACGCCTGTACGGGCCCGAAGGGCTTCCAGGACACCCACGCCACCGCCGAGAAGGCCGCCGAGGTCCTCGGCATCGGCGCCATCGAGGTCGCCGTCGCCTCCACCGGGCTCATCGGCATGCTGCTCCCGATGGACAAGCTGCTGCCGGGCGTCGGGACCGCGGCCGCCCAGCTCTCCGAGCACGGCGGCGAGAAGGCCGCCATCGCCATCAAGACCACCGACACCGTCCACAAGACGTCCGTCGTCACCCGGGACGGCTGGACCGTCGGCGGCATGGCGAAGGGCGCGGGCATGCTCGCGCCGGGGCTGGCCACCATGCTGGTCGTCCTCACCACGGACGCGGACCTTCCGAGTGACGTACTCGACAAGGCCCTCAGGGCCGCCACCCGGACCACCTTCGACCGCGTCGACTCCGACGGCTGCATGTCCACCAACGACACCGTGCTGCTGCTCGCCTCCGGCGCCTCCGAAGTCACCCCGGACCACGCGGAGTTCGCGGAAGCCGTACGGCAGGTCTGCGACGACCTCGGCCAGCAGCTCATCCGGGACGCCGAGGGCGCCAGCAAGGACATCAAGGTCGAGGTCGTGAACGCGGCCAGCGAGGACGACGCCGTCGAGGTCGGCCGCTCCATCGCCCGCAACAACCTCCTCAAGTGCGCCATCCACGGCGAGGACCCCAACTGGGGCCGCGTGCTCTCCGCCATCGGCACCACGCAGGCCGCCTTCGAGCCGGACCGGCTGAACGTCGCCATCAACGGCGTCTGGGTCTGCAAGAACGGCGGCGTCGGCGAGGACCGCGACAAGGTCGACATGCGCTACCGCGAGGTGCACATCGTCGCCGACCTCGCGGCCGGCTCCGAGACCGCCACCATCTGGACCAACGACCTCACCGCCGACTACGTCCACGAGAACAGCGCGTACTCGTCATGAGCAATGTGACCCGCAAGCACACCGCGCTCCCCAAGGCGCAGATCCTCATCGAGGCGCTGCCCTGGCTGGTCCGCCACAACGGCAAGACCGTCGTCATCAAGTTCGGCGGCAACGCCATGATCGACGAGGACCTCAAGGCCGCCTTCGCCCAGGACGTCGTCTTCCTGCACCACGCCGGGCTCAAACCGGTCGTGGTGCACGGCGGCGGCCCGCAGATCAGCGCCGCACTCGACAAGCACGGCATCGTCAGCGAGTTCAAGGCCGGCCTGCGCGTCACCACCGAGGACGCCATGGACGTCGTACGGATGGTGCTCGCCGGGCAGGTGCAGCGCGAGCTGGTGAACCTGCTCAACGAACACGGGCCGCTCGCCGTCGGGTTGACCGGCGAGGACGCCCACACCATCACCGCCACCAAGCACCAGCCCGAGATCGACGGCGAGTTGGTCGACATCGGGCGGGTGGGCGAGATCACCGCGATCGACACGGGCGCGATCGAGGCACTGCTCGCCGACGGCCGGATCCCGGTCGTCTCCTCGATCGCCCGGAGCCAGGACGACGGACATGTCTACAACGTCAATGCTGACACGGCGGCTGCGGCACTCGCTGCTGCTCTTGGAGCGGAGACTCTCATGGTCCTCACGGACGTCGAGGGCCTCTATGAGGACTGGCCGCACAGCGACGAGGTGATCAGCCGCCTCACCGCTTCCCAACTGGAGAAGCTGCTGCCGGAGTTGAGCTCCGGCATGGTCCCGAAGATGGAGGGCTGCCTGCACGCCGTGCGCAACGGCGTCACCACGGCCCGGGTCATCGACGGGCGGGTCCAGCACTCGATCCTGCTGGAGATCTTCACCGACGAGGGCATCGGCACGATGGTCGTGCCGGACGCGCAAGAGGGGGATGCCGTATGACCGACAATCAGGAGCTCACCCAGCGCTGGCAGGGCTCGCTCATGAACAACTACGGCACCCCCCGGCTGCCTCTCGTACGCGGTGCGGGCACCAGGGTCTGGGACAGCGAGGGCAACCAGTACCTCGACTTCGTCGGCGGCATCGCCACCAACGCGCTCGGCCACGCCCACCCCGCGATCGTCGAAGCGGTCAGCCACCAGATCGCGTCGCTCGGCCACATCTCCAACTTCTTCATGGCGGAGCCGACCGTCGCCCTCGCCGAGCGGCTGCTCCAGCTCTTCGGCCGGGACGGCAAGGTCTTCTTCTGCAACTCCGGCGCCGAGGCCAACGAGGCCGCCTTCAAGATCGGCCGGCTCACCGGACGCGGCCACATGGTCGCCACCGAGGGCGGCTTCCACGGCCGGACCATGGGCGCCCTCGCACTCACCGGCCAGCCCGGCAAGCGGACCCCCTTCCTGCCCCTGCCCGGTGACGTCACGCACGTGCCCTACGGCGACGCGCAGGCCCTGGCCGCCGCGGTCACCGAGGACACCGCGCTCGTCGTCATCGAGCCCATCCAGGGCGAGAACGGCGTCGTGGTGCCCCCGGCCGGCTACCTCAAGGCGGCCCGGGCGATCACCGCGGCCAAGGGCGCCCTGCTGGTCCTCGACGAGGTGCAGACCGGCATCGGCCGCACCGGGCACTGGTTCGCGTACCAGGCCCACGAAGGCGTGCTGCCGGACGTGGTCACCCTCGCCAAGCAGCTCGGCGGCGGGCTGCCGCTCGGCGCGACCGTCGCCTTCGGCCGGACCGCGGAGCTGCTCCAGCCGGGGCACCACGGCACGACGTTCGGCGGCAACCCGGTCGCCTGCGCGGCCGGACTCGCCGTCCTCGACACCATCGGGACCGACGGGTTGCTGGAGAACGTCAAGCGGCAGAGCGAGAAGCTGCGGGACGGAATCGAGTCGCTGGGACACCCGTTGATCGGCCATGTCCGGGGTGCGGGGCTCCTCCTGGGTATCGTGCTCACCGAGCCGCTGGCACCACAGGTGCAGCAGGCGGCTCAGGACGCCGGTCTCCTGGTGAACGCGCCCGCCCCCGATGTCGTACGACTGATGCCGCCGCTGAACCTCGGCGACGACGAAGTGGACGCGCTTCTTCAGGCTCTCCCCGGCATCCTGGGTGCCGCCGAGGGAGACGGATGATCCGGAGAATGAGACGACGATGAGTCATGCGCAGGAGCACGAGCACAACGGGGGCGCCGGGCCTGCCGTGCCGCAGACGCGTACCGCGCGCCACCGCCGGATCGTGGACATCCTCAACCGGCAACCGGTGCGGTCGCAGAGCCAGTTGGCCAAGCTGCTGTCCGACGACGGGCTGAGCGTCACGCAGGCGACGCTCTCCCGGGACCTCGACGAGCTCAACGCGGTGAAGATCCGCAACACCGACGGCGACCTGATCTACGCGGTGCCCAGTGAAGGGGGTTTCCGGACTCCCCGTGCTCCGCTGGGGGAGTCTGCGAAGGAGGAGCGGATGCGGCGGCTCTCGCAGGAGCTGCTGATCTCTGCGGAGGCTTCGGCGAACCTGGTGGTCTTGCGTACGCCGCCTGGGGCTGCGCAGTTCTTGGCCTCGGCGATTGATCAGGCTGAGCTGCATGACATTCTCGGGACCATTGCCGGTGATGACACGTTGATGCTGATCAGCCGGAACCCTACGGGGGGTCAGGCACTCGCCGAGCATTTGTTGCGGTTGGCTCAGAACGGGCACTAGAGGTTGTCGGTCGGGTGCGGGTTTGTGGGGGCTGGTCGCGCAGTTCCCCGCGCCCCTGACCGTCTCACCCGAGCCTAGCTGCCAAGCCCCCGGTGATCAGCACCTCGTCGCCTGCCGTGATCAGGAGGGCCTCCGTGTCCGGGAGGGACTCCAGCCAGGTCAGGCCCTCCCGGGAACCCATGGCGAAAGCTGCTGTCGCCCAGCAGTCCGCCCAGGTCAGGGTGGGGGCCACTACCGTGACCGCCACCAGGTCCGTGACCGCCGAGCGGCCCGTTCTGGGGTCGACGATGTGGGCGCCGCGTTCGGCCGAGCCCGAGGTCGCCACCGCCAGTTCCGCCGCTCCCGCCGCCGAGACCACGGCCGCCAGGCCGCCCGGGCGCAGGGGGTCCGAGACGCCCACGCGCCACGGGCGTTCGGGGCCCGGGACGCCCAGCAGCTGGACGTCCCCGCCGCCGTTGACGCTCACCCCGGTCGGGCCCGCGAGAGCGACCCGGCGGGCCGCGCGTTCCACCGCCCAGCCCTTGACGATGCCGGTCGGGTCGAGGCGTCCCTCGTAGCGCATGCTGAACCAGCCGTCGCTCAAGTGCTCGGCCTCGGAGCCGAGTTCGAGGACCTCGGCGACCTCGGGGTCGCACTCGGCGACCGTCAGCTCACCGCGGGCCAGCCGGGAGACCTGGCTGTCGTCGCGGTAGGTGCTGAACACCTCGTTCACGCGGTGCAGTTCCGCCACCGCCTCCCGCACCGCCGTCTGTACGGCGACGGGTTCCCCGCCGCGGACGTCGAAGGAGAAGACCGTCCCCATGACCTCCTCCACGTGACGTACCGCGGCGGGAGCTTGTGCCGGCTCGGCCACCGTGTCAGCCACCGGCCTGGTCCAGCGCGGACTGGAGCGACTTCTTGTAGCCCTCGCTGGTGTAGGTCGCCCCGGACACCGAGTCGATGTCCGCGCTGCCCGCCGCCACCGCCTCCTGGTTGAGCTTCGGGATCGACAGCTCCGTCTTCTGGTCGCTGGTCCCGCCCTTGGGCGCCTGGACCGCCTCGGCGTTGGTGATCTTGCCGCCGCTGACCGTGATCCGGACCTGGACCGGCCCGTACTGCGTCTGGGCCACCGTGCCGGTGACCGTCTTGGCCGCCGCCGCTCCACCGCCGCCCGCCGGCTTGGAGGGCTGCGCCGACGGCTGGGCCTGCTGGGCTGCCGCGTTCGCCTTGTCGATCGCCGACTGGAGCGACTTCTTGTAGCCCTCGCTGGTGTACGTCGCCCCGGAGACCGTGTCGATCTGCGGGCTCTGCTTGGCGACCACGGCCTGGTTGAGCTTGGGGACGGAGAGGGCGGTCTTCTGGTCGCTGGTCCCGCCCTTCGGCGCCTGGACCGCCTCCGCCTTGGTGATCCTGTTGCCGCTGACGGTGATCCGGACCTGGACCGGGCCGTACTGCGTCTGGACCACGTCACCGGTGACCGAGCCGCCGGCGGCCGCCCCCGTGCCGCCCTGGGCCGACTCCTGCGCCGCCGCCGTCTGCTGCGGCAGCGTGCCGCCCGCCTGGGCGGACGCCGGGTCCGAGGAGGGCTTCAGCGACAGCATCAGCACGACACCGGAGACGGTGGCGGCGGTCGCGAGCACGACTCGACGGACGGGGTGAGACTTCCTCATCGCTTCAACAGCTCCTGGATTCCCGTCGCTCACATCTCGAACGACTCGTGATGGATGCGGCGGGCGGGCACACCCGCCCCGCGCAGTGCTTCGTACACGGCCTGCGCGAAGCCGTTCGGCCCGCACATGAACACGTCGTGCTTGTCGATGTCGGGGAGCTTGCGCTGGAGGGACTCCGCGGAGATGTCCGGGCGCTCCCCGTCCGGACTGTTGACCGCGTACATCAGCCGGGCCCCGCGCTCCTCCGCGATGACGGCGAGCTCGTCCCACAGGGCCAGGTCCTGGGTGGTGTTGGCCCGGTACAGGAGGGTGATGTCACCTGCCGCGCCCGGCAGCGTCTCGAACAGGGCCCGCATCGGCGTGATGCCGACACCGCCGGCCACCAGCAGGACCTTGCCGCGGCTGCGGCGCTGGGCGGTCATGGCGCCGTAGGGGCCCTCGGCCCACACCTTGGTGCCCGGCTCCAGCTCGCGCAGCCGTTCGCTGTGGTCGCCGATCGCCTTCACCGTGATCCGCAGCATGCCCGGTCGGGGCGCCGCGGACAGCGAGTAGGGGTGGGAGCTGAACCGCATGCCCGGCGCGAGGAACCGCCAGCGGAAGAAGTGGCCCGCCTCCGCGCCCATCCGGTGCAGCTTGCGCCCGCCGATCAGGACCGACACCACGCCGGGCGTCTCCTCGATGACCGCCTCGACGTACATGCGGTGCCGCAGGTTCAGCCGGATCGGGGTGAGGATGCGGTACCAGACGACCAGGGCGGTGACCGAGCCGTACAGCCCGTACCAGACGGTCTTGGCGACCGGCTCGACCGCGAAGTCGTTGCCGGTGGTCAGCTGGTGCCAGAAGGTCAGGAAGACCGCCGCGTACGTCAGCAGGTGCACGTGGTACCAGGTGTCGTACGGAATCCGCCGGCGCACCCCGCCGATCGAGATCAGTCCGATGAGGAACAGCAGACCGGTGCCGATGGCCGCCTTGCCCATGTCCGGCAGCTGGTTGATGGAGTCCATCGTCTGCTGGACGATGTCGCCGAGGCCCTTGCCCGCCTGGAGGGCGTAGCCCCACATGATCAGGAAGACGTGGGCGACGACCAGGCAGAGCGTGTAGCGGCCGGTCATCGCGTGCCAGCGGGCGACCCGGTCGGATCCCACCCGGCGCTCCAGCGCGGGCACCCGGGCCATCTGGAGTACCACGAGCGCCATCAGATAGCCCGCCAGCAGACCGGTGATCCGGCCCGCGTTGAGGATCTTGCTGTTGTCGTCGGCCACGGACGGCGTGTTGTGCCACCACAGCCACAGCACACCGGCCGCGCCCGCCCATACGGCGATCAGCAGGACGGTCGCCGGGGAACGGCGCGGGCGGATGCGGCGCATCGTCTGGCGGCGGGCGGCGCGGCCGCCTGCGAGCGTCGTGGTCACGTTTCCTCCGGATACGGGGGCAAGGGGGGTGGGCGTGGTCCCTTGGTCCTTGGATACGTGCCGTGACGCCGGTGTGTTCAGCTGCCGGCCGAGTCCAGTGCGGACTGGAGTGACTGGCGGTAACCGTCGCTCGTGTACGTGGCCCCGGAGACCGTGTCGATGTCCGCGCTCTGGGCCTGGAGGGCCTCGCTCCGCAACCGGGGCAGGGCGTAGCTGTTGATCTCCTGGTCCCGCGGGTTGTCCGTCGGGTAGCTGACCGCGGTGACCTCGGTGAGCCTGCCGTCCTTGATGGTGACGCGGACCTGGACCGGACCCCAGCGGGTCTGGATCGTGTCGCCGGTGACGGTCTTCGTGCCGGTGGTGGCCGAGCCACTGCCGCTCGACGCGCTCGCGCTGCCCGAGGGCGCGGGCAGCGCCAGGGCGGCCTGTGGCGAGGCATGCGGCTTCAGCGACAGCAGCATCACCATCCCGGAGACGGTGGCGGCGCTCGCCAGCACGATCCGGCGCAGCGGACGGTTCTTCTTCAGCGCGTGCACTTCTACGGCCTCACAGGTCTCAGAGTTCGAACGACTCGTGGTGGATCCGGCTGTCCGGGACCCCGGCGGCCCGTAGTTCCTCGTACAGGTCCCGGGCGAAGCCGTGCGGGCCGCAGATGTAGACGTCGTGACCCGCGAGGTCCGGGACGGCGGACCGCAGGGCGCGGGCGCTCAGATCCGGGCGGCGGCCGTCCGGTCCGTTGAGCGCGTACAGCACCTTCGCGCCGCGCCAGCGGGCCAGGGCCTCCAGCTCGCCCCCGAGGGCCAGGTCCTCGGCGGTGCGGGCCCGGTAGAGCAAGGTGACCTCGCCCGGGAGGGTCTCGAACAGGGCCCGCATCGGGGTGATGCCGACACCGGCGGCCACGAGCAGCGACCTGGGCGAGGACTGCCGGTCCCCGGTCAGCGAGCCGTACGGCCCCTCCGCCCACACCCGGGTGCCCGGCCGCAGCAGTGCGACGGCCGTACTGTGGTCGCCCAGTGCCTTGACGGTGATCCGCATGCGGTCACGGCGGGGCGGCGCCGACAGGGAGTACGGCGTCGAGGTCCATCCCATGCCCTCCCCGAGGAACCGCCAGCGGAAGAACTGCCCCGCCTGCGCGCCCAGTTCGTCCAGGCGGCGGCCGTGCACCACGACTGAGTACACGCCGGGCGCCTCCCGGTGCACGGACTCCACGCGCAGCCGGTGCCGCAGGTTCAGCCGCACCGGGGCGAGGATCCGGAACCACAGCACCAGCGCGGCGACGCCCAGGTACAGCGCGTACCAGGCCGCGGTCGCCGCCGTGTTTCCGTTGAAGTCGTTGCCGAGGGCCAGCTGGTGGCCGAAGGAGAGGAACACGGCCGCGTAGGTGAGGAGGTGGACGTAGTACCAGAACTCGTGGCTGGTGCGGCGACGCACCGCCCGCGCCGAGGTGACGCCGACGGCGAGGAGGATCACCGTACCGGCGGTGGCCTTGAGCATCTCCGGATAGTCGAGGACCACCGTGAGCGTCTCGTGCCACAGCGAGGCGCCGTCCTGGGCCGCGTACCCGGCGAGGATCAGCCCGACGTGCGCGAGCAGCAGGCAGACGGTGTACCGGCCGGCCATCGCGTGCCACCGGGCCACCCGGTCCGAGCCGACCCGCCGCTCCAGCAGCGGGACCCGTGCCATCAGCCCGACCAGCACCGCACAGGCGTACCCGCACAGCAGCCCGGCGATCCGCCCGGCCCCGGTCAGCCACCCGGCCGTACCGACCACGGACCCGGTGTCCGTCCACCACAGGGCGAGCACGGCCGCCGCCCCCGCCCAGAGCAGGGCCAGTACGACACCCGCGGGTGATCGTCGCGCGGGCGGCGCCACGGCCGGTGCGGCCCGCCGCTCGTACACGGTGGTCATAGGGGTGTCCTTTCGCCTGTCCTGGCACCACTGTGCGAGGGCAACCTCTGAGGACCCTCTGAACGGGCACGCGCTGAGCCCACTCAGAGGAAACTCAGAGCATCCCGCGCTGTCCGACTCGCGCGCCGGGGGAGATCCTGGAGAGGCCATGAACACGACCCGCTCCGGCCGCCCCGCCCTCACCCGCCCCGACGGCACCCCGCTGCGCGTCCTCGTCGTCGATGACGACCCGGACCTCGCCGAGGTACTCTCCGGCGCCCTGCGCTACGAGGGCTGGCAGATCCGCACGGCCGGGGACGGCGCCTCGGCGGTGGCCGCCGCCCGGGAGCTGCTGCCGGACGCCGTGGTCCTGGACGTGATGCTCCCGGACACCGACGGCTTCGCCGTCCTGCGGGACCTGCACACCGTGAAGGCGGACGTCTGCGTGCTCTTCCTGACCGCCCGGGACGCCGTCGAGGACCGCATCAAGGGCATCACGGCGGGCGGCGACGACTACGTCACCAAGCCGTTCAGCCTGGAGGAGGTGGTCGCCCGGCTGCGCGGACTGCTGCGCCGCGCGGGCATGGCCCGCCAGCTGGACGAGGGCCCGCGGCTGACCGTCGGCGACCTGGTCATGGACGAGGAGGCCCGTGAGGTCACCCGCGGCGGCGAGCTGATCGAACTGTCCCCGACCGAGTTCGAGCTGCTGCGCTTCCTCATGCGCAACCCGCGGCGGGTGCTCAGCAAGACGCAGATCCTCGACCGGGTCTGGTCCTACGACTTCGGGGGCCGCGCCCACGTCGTCGAGCTGTACATCTCCTACCTGCGCAGAAAGGTGGACGCGGGCCGCGAACCGATGATCCACACCGTGCGCGGGGCGGGCTACGTGCTCAAACCGGTGACGTCGTGAGGATCCCGTGGCCGCACACCCTGCGGGCCCGGCTCACCCTCGGCCTCGTGGTGCTGCTGGCGGTCAGCTGTGCCGCGGTCGGCGGCGCCGCGGTGCTCGGCCTGCGGGGCTTCCTCACCAGCCGCCTCGACGAGCAGCTGGCGGAGGCCGGGAACAGGTTCGCGGTGAGCCTGGAGCACCGGGGGCAACCGGTGAAGGACGACCACGACGGCGACGAGCACGGCGACACCCGGAGGCAGGCCACCGGCACCTTCGGCGCCCGGCTGGTGGACGGCAGCGTCACCAACGCGGCGGTGGTCCGCTCCGCCGGCACCCTGAACGTCGACCTCACCGCCGCCGACCGCGCCCGGCTCGCCGCGATCCCGGCCGACGGCCGGGGCCACAGCGTCGACCTCTCCGCGCTGGACGACTACCGCATGCTCGCCTCCCACGGCCTGGACGGCGACGTTCTGGTCACCGGCCTGCCCCTGGAGCCCGTCGAGGCCACCGTCCACCGCCTCGTTCTGGTCGCCGGGATCGTCTTCGGAGCCGCCCTCACCGCCACCGGCGTCGCTGGCGCCCTGTGGGTGCGCTGGGCCCTGCGCCCGCTCAGCCGGGTCGCCGCGACCGCCACCCGGGTCAGCGAACTCCCGCTGGCCAGCGGGGAGGTGGCCCTGCCGCCCCGGGCCCCCGAGTCCGACCCGCGCAGTGAGGTGGGCCGGGTCGCGGGCGCCTTCAACCGCATGCTCGGCCATGTCGAGGACGCCCTGACCAAACGGCACGCGAGTGAGGAGCGACTGCGCAGCTTCGCCGCCGACGCCAGCCACGAACTGCGCACCCCGGTCGCCTCGGTGCGCGGTCACGCCGAACTCGCCCTGCTGCACCCCGGCCCGGTCCCGCCCGAGGTCACCCGGGCCCTGGAACGCATCGCCGCCGAGTCCACCCGCATGGGCGCGATGGTCGACGACCTGCTCCTGCTGGCCCGCCTGGACGCGGGCCGTCCCCTGGAGTCCGCCCCCGTCGACCTCACCCGGCTGGTCCTCGACGCCCTCTCGGACGCGCGGGCCACCGGTTCCGGTCACCGCTGGGAGCTGGACCTCCCCGAGGACCCGGTCACGGTGACGGGCGACGAACACCGCCTCCACCAGGTCCTGGCCAACCTGCTGGCCAACGCCCGTCTGCACACCCCGGCGGGCACCAAGGTGACGGTTGCCCTGGAGACCGACGGCACCACGGCCACGCTGACGGTCCACGACGACGGCCCCGGCATCCCGGACGACATCCGGCCGGGCGTCTTCGAGCGCTTCACCCGGGCCGACCGCAGCACCAAGGCCCCCACCGGCGGCGCGGGGCTCGGTCTGTCGATCGTGGCCGCGGTGGTCGAGGCGCACGGGGGAGAGGTGACCGTGGAGAGCGGGCCGGGATCGACGACGTTCACGGTCCGGCTCAGGAGCGGGTGAACGTCAGACCGTGGAAGGTGCCAACGGGTCACACCGTGGAGGGCGGCAACGGCAGCGGCAGTCCGGGGAGCCCGTCCAGGCTCGTGGCGATGTGCTCCTTCTTGGCGAAGTACGCACTCAGGGAGTCGTCGTCCTCGCGCGCGAAGCGCTTGCCGTGCAGCTCGCGGTCGCCGTCGTACGACATGTAGGGCACCGCGTAGCCGCAGGAGTCCCGGACCACCTCGGCCGTCACGACGACGATCGCCCGCAGGCCGTGCCGGGTCGGGTCGATGTCCGGGAAGTGGGAGAGCAGGTCCGTGAAGCGCGGGTCGTCCCGGAAGACGGGCTCACCGCGTCCGTGCACCCGCACGATGTTCGGCGGTCCCTGGAACGCGCACCACATCAGGGTGATCCGGCCGTTCTCCCGCAGATGCGCGATCGTCTCGGCGTTGGATCCGGCGAAGTCGAGGTAGGCCAGGGTGAGTTCGTCGAGGACCACGAAGGAGCCGCGCAGACCCTTGGGGGAGAGGTTGACCGTGCCCTCGCCGGAGAGCGGGGCGGTCGCGGTGAAGAAGAGGGGCTGCGCCTCGATGAAGGTGCGCAGCCGGCCGTCTATGCGCTCATAGGTCTTTCCCATGTCTAAGCATTATGGGTGCAAACCTTTTGCCTGTCTAAGGAATTCGGGCGTCCACTTGCGCGGACGTGCCCGTGGCCGCCCCGGCCGGCGCTCACACGGGGCGGCCACAGCGCCTGTCACGTCACTTGGTGAGCGTGCAGGCGGCCAGGGAGTCGAGGCCCTGGGGCTTCGCCGCGGTACGGCCGATGGAGATGGCGATGCGGTCGATGGTCGACTTCCGCTTGTCGGCCAGCGGGCCGAGGATGGCGTTGTTGACGAAGTTGGGGCCGCCCTGTCCGACGGTGTCGACGAGGCGCTTGTTGGCCTCGTCGATCTGGGTCTGGAGCAGTCCCCTTGCCGGCGTTGGCGTTGCCACCCGCGTTGGCGTTCGCGTTGCCGTTGTTGGCGCCCGCCGCGCCGGCGCCGTTCAGCGTGCAGGGCGCGAGCGCGTCCAGGCCCTGCGGCTTGGCCGCGGTACGGCCGATGGCCGTGGCGATGCGGTTGACCGTGGCCACGCGCTTGTCCTTCAGCGGGCCGAGGATGGCGTTGTTGACGAAGTTGGGGCCGCCCTGTCCGACGGTGTCGACGAGGCGCTTGTTGGCCTCGTCGATCTGGGTCTGGAGCAGGTGGTGGTGCTGCCGCTCTTGGAGGTCTCCCCGGCGAGGGCGGTACCGGCGACGATCGCGCCGGTCAGTGCCACGGCGGCGGCGCCACCGATGATCGCCACGCGGCGCTGGTTGTACTTCGGAAGAGCCCTGGACATGCGGATGCCTCACTCGGGGTCGGGAGTGGTCTTCGTTGACAAACGCGGCGCCTGCGTTCGGCGTGAAGTACGGGCAAGCGGTTTCAGGTGTTCAAAGGGACCGCAAATTCTCCGCCCCTCGGTCCCGAATTGACGAATCATGCAGAGCTCTGCATAATCATGCATAACGTTGAGTGCAGCGGTGAGGAGCAACGCAAGTGAGCAGCAACAGCGGTGACGTCCGGCTCTGGGGCGGTCGTTTCGCCGACGGCCCCGCCGAGGCCCTGGCCAAGCTGTCCGCGTCCGTCCACTTCGACTGGCGGCTCGCGCCCTACGACATCGCCGGTTCGCGGGCCCACGCGCGCGTGCTGCACAAGGCGGGTCTGCTGAGCGAGGACGAACTCCAGCGCATGCTCGCCGGACTCGACCAGCTGGAGGCCGACGTGGCCGACGGCTCCTTCGTGGGCACCATCGCCGACGAGGACTGCCACACCGCCCTGGAGCGGGGCCTGCTGGAGCGCGTCGGCCCCGACCTCGGCGGCAAGCTGCGCGCAGGCCGCTCCCGCAACGACCAGATCGCGACCCTCTTCCGCATGTACCTGCGGGACCACGCCCGGATCATCGGCGGCCTGATCGCCGAGCTCCAGGACGCACTGGTCGGTCTCGCGGAGGCCCACCCGGACGTGGCGATGCCCGGCCGCACCCACCTCCAGCACGCCCAGCCGGTGCTGTTCGCCCACCACGTCCTGGCCCACGTCCAGTCCCTGTCCCGGGACGCGGAGCGGCTGCGCCAGTGGGACGAGCGCACGGCGGTCTCGCCGTACGGCTCGGGAGCGCTCGCAGGCTCCTCCCTCGGCCTCGACCCGGAGGCGGTGGCGAAGGACCTCGGCTTCGAGCACGGCTCCGTCGGCAACTCCATCGACGGCACGGCCTCCCGTGACTTCGTCGCGGAGTTCGCCTTCATCACCGCGATGATCGGCGTCAACCTCTCCCGGATCGCCGAGGAGATCATCATCTGGAACACGAAGGAGTTCTCCTTCGTGACCCTGCACGACGCCTTCTCCACGGGCTCGTCGATCATGCCGCAGAAGAAGAACCCGGACATCGCGGAGCTGGCCCGGGGCAAGTCCGGCCGCATGATCGGCAACCTGACGGGCCTCATGGCCACCCTGAAGGCCCTGCCCCTCGCCTACAACCGCGACCTCCAGGAGGACAAGGAGCCGGTCTTCGACTCCTGCGACCAGCTGGAGGTCCTGCTCCCCGCCTTCACCGGCATGATGGCCACCCTCACGGTCAACCGGGAGCGCATGGAGGAACTGGCTCCGGCCGGCTTCTCCCTCGCCACCGACATCGCCGAGTGGCTGGTCAAGCAGGGCGTGCCCTTCCGGGTCGCCCACGAGGTCGCCGGCGAGTGCGTCAAGGCCGCCGAGGCCGAGGGCAAGGAACTGAACGACCTGACGGACGAGCAGTTCGCGAAGATCAGCGCCCACCTGACCCCGGAGGTCCGCTCGGTCCTCAACGTCCCCGGCGCCCTGGCCTCCCGCAACGGCAGGGGCGGCACGGCCCCGAGCGCGGTGGCGGTACAGCTGGCGGAAGTGAAGAGGGACCTGGCAGCTCAACACCGGTGGGCAGAACGCAGCTAGGGGCGCGGGACTGTATCGATGTGCGGCTCCGCCGCGTGGGCGCGACCGGCCGCAAAGGACCCGCACCCGCCGAAACACCCGCACAACCCACCCCCTGAAGCGAAGGGCATCCCGCGTTACGTTGGCGGCATGCCCTTCGCCCGCCTCGCCACAGCAACCACCCCCACCTCCCACATCGGCCTCGGCCTCGCCGCGGTAGGCCGCCCCGGCTACATCAACCTGGGCCGAGACGAAGACCTGGGAGACGACCGGAGCGTCGAGACGCTGCGAGCCCGCACGCACGAACTCCTCGACGCCGCCTACTTCCAAGGCGTCCGCTACTTCGACGTGGCCCGCTCCTACGGCCGCCGGCCGCAGCGAGGAGTTCCTCGCAACCTGGCTCCAGAACAATCCCGGCCGAAACGACGTGGTCATCGGCAGCAAGTGGGGCTACACCTACACCGCCGGCTGGACCACCGACGCCGAGAAGCACGAGGTCAAGGACCACAGCGTCCGGACGTACGACCGTCAGCGCGCCGAGTCCGCCGAACTCCTCGGCGACCACCTGGACCTCTACCAGATCCACTCGGTGACCCCGGACAGCCCGGCCCTCACCGACAAGGAACTCCACGCGAGGCTCGCGGAGGCGGCGGCCGGCGGCACCACCATCGGCTTCTCGACCAGCGGCCCCGCCCAGGCGGACGCGATCCGCGCCGCGCTGGAGGTGACGGTCGGCGGCGAACCCCTCTTCCGTACGGTCCAGTCGACGTACAACGCGCTGGAGACCTCGGCCGCCCCCGCCCTGGCCGAGGCCCACGACGCCGGACTCACGGTGATCGTCAAGGAGGGCATGGCCAACGGCAGGCTCGCCGCACCCCACGCGCCGGACGTCCTGAAGGCCGTCGCCGAGGAGACGGCGCTCGGCTGTGACTCGGTGGCCCTCGCGCTCGTCCTCCGGCAGCCCTGGGCCGGAGTGGTCCTGTCCGGCGCGGCCACGACGAGTCAGCTCGCCTCCAACCTCCACGCCGCCGTGGTCGACCTGGACGACGAACAGCTGTCCCGGCTCGCACAGCTGGCGGAGGAGCCGCAGGCCTACTGGCAGCGGCGCGGGCAGCTGCCCTGGCACTGAGAGAAATCCGGCTCCGGTCGACGTAGATGAGACCTCCGTACCTCGCATGAGACACAAACGTCTCATGCGAGGTATTCTTGTCTCATGGCTGTCGATCGTGACCACGTGCTGCGCAGTGCCGCGGCCCTGCTGACCCGCAAATCCACCGCGACCATGGACGAGGTCGCGAAGGCCGCCGGGATCAGCCGGGCCACCCTGCACCGCCACTTCGCCGGACGGGACGCTCTGGTGAAGGCGCTGGAGGAGCACGGCATCGCAGAGTGCGAGGCGGCGCTCGACGCCGCCCGCCTCGACGAGGGGCCCGCCAGCGAGGCCGTCGGCAGGCTCGTCCACGAGATCGAGCCCGTCGCCGGCCTGCTGGCCTTCCTCTACGGCGAGAACGAACTGTGGGAGGACGGCGGCAGCGACCCCTGGTCCCGTCTGGACCTGCGGATCGCCTCGGTGTTCGTGCGCGGCCAGCAGAGCGGCGAGTTCCGCATCGACCTCAGCCCGGTCTGGCTCACCGAGGCGCTCTACGGTCTGGTCGCCTCGTGCGCCTGGGCCACCCAGGCGGGCCGCGTCGCCCCCAAGGACTTCACCCACATGATCACCGAGCTGCTGCTCGGCGGCGCACTACGGAGAGAGGAATCATGACCAGCACCCTGCGGCCGGCGACCACGACCGAGGCGGTGCAGCGGCCGGGCCGGTGGCTCGCGCTGTCCGTCCTGGTGCTCGCCGTGCTGCTGGTGGCCGTCGACGCGACCGTCCTCGGTCTCGCGACCCCCTACATCAGCGAGGACCTGGAGCCGACCGGCACCCAGCTCCTGTGGATCGGCGACGTCTACTCCTTCGTCATCGCGGGCCTGCTCGTCTCGATGGGCAGCCTGGGCGACAGGATCGGCCGCAAGCGGATCCTGCTGCTCGGCGCGACGGCGTTCGGCGCGATGTCCGTCCTCAACGCCTATGCGACGACACCGGAGTTGATGATCCTGGCCCGGGCCCTGCTCGGCGTCGCCGGCGCGACCCTCATGCCCGCCACCCTGGCCCTGATCCGCAACATCTTCCACGACCCGCGCGAGCGCAGCCTCGCCGTCGGCATCTGGGGCGCGACCGCGTCCGCCGGTACGGCGGTCGGCCCCATCGTGGGCGGCTTCCTCCTCGAACACTTCTGGTGGGGCTCGGTCTTCCTGATCAACCTGCCGGTGATGGCGGTCCTGGTCCTCGTCGGCATCAAGCTGCTGCCGGAGTCCCGCAACCCGAACCCGGGTCCCTGGGACATGATCAGCGTCGTCCTGTCCCTGGTCGGCATGATCGCCGTCGTCTACGCGGTCAAGGAGGCCGCTTCCCACGGCGTCACCGGGGAGCCGATCGCCGCGGGCCTCCTGGGCGCGGCGGCCCTCTACGCCTTCGTGCGCCGCCAGTTGACCCTGCCGACCCCGCTCCTCGACATGCGGCTCTTCCGCAACCGCGGCTTCAGCGGAGCCGTCCTGGCCGACCTGCTGACCATCCTCGGCCTCTCCGGCCTGGTCTTCTTCCTCTCCCAGTACCTGCAACTCGTCCAGGAAAGGCCCCCGTTGGAGGCGGGTCTGGCCGAACTCCCGGCAGCGGTGGGTGCGGTGGCGGCCGGTTTGGTGGCCGGAGCGACGGCCCGCCGCTACTCGGTGCGCGCGGTGGTCTCGGGCGGCCTCGCGGCCATCGGCCTGGCCCTGGCGTCCCTGACCGTGCTCGACGAGTCCACGGGCTACCCGGTCCTGGGTGCGGCCCTGCTGGTCGTGGGTGTGGGCGCGGGCTTCTCGTTCACGGTGACGGCCGACGTGATCCTGTCGAGCGTCCCGAAGGACCAGGCGGGCGCGGCCTCGGCGGTCTCGGAGACGGCGTACGAACTGGGTGCGGCTCTGGGCATCGCGGTACTGGGCTCGATCGTGACGGGCGTGTACCGAGGCTTCACGGCGCCCGCAGGCACGCCTGAGGGTGCGCACGAGTCGTTGGGCGGCGCGGTGGAGGCGGCTTCGGCGATGCCGACGAGCACCGCTCAGGAGATGCTGTCGTCAGCGAGGGAGTCCTTCGTGGACGGTCTTGCGATCGGAGCGGGAGCCGGAGCAGCGGTCCTGCTGGCAACGGCGATCGCAGCGTGGTTCATGCTTCGCGACCAACGGTTGGGCTTTTAGGTGCGCGGGGAACTGCGCGAGAACCCCCCCACGCACCCGCACCCGACAACGAACCCTTACGCGGCCTTCGCCTTCGTCGCATACATGTCCACGTACTCCTGCCCCGACAACCGCATGACCTCGGCCATCACGGAGTCCGTCACAGCCCGCAGCACGTACCGGTCCCGGTCCATCCCGTCATAGCGGGAGAACTCCATCGCCTCACCGAACCGCACGGTGACCCGCCCAGGACGCGGCATCCCCGAACCGCCCGGCTGCAACTTGTCCGTGCCGATCATCGCGAAAGGCACGACGGGCGCGCCCGTCATCAGGGTCAGCCGGGCGATCCCGGTACGGCCCCGGTACAGCCGGCCGTCGGGCGACCGGGTCCCCTCGGGGTAGATGCCGAAGATCTTCCCCTCCTCCAGGACCCGTCGGCCCGTCATCAGCGCGGCCACGCCACCGCGGCCACCGTCGCGGTCCACGGGGATCATGCCGACCCCGGTGAAGAACCAGGCCATGAGGCGGCCCTTGAGCGACGTGCCCGTGACGTACTCGTCCTTGCCGATGAAGAACACCTGCCGGTCGCACACCAGCGGAAGGATCATCGAGTCGATGAAGGTGAGGTGGTTGCCGGCGAGGATGACGGGACCGTCGCCCGGGATGTGCTCCGCGCCCTCCACCTGCGGGCGGAACATCAGGCGCATGATCGGTCCGAGCACTGCCTTGATGAACACGAAGCGGGACAACGGGCCCTCCGATGTCAAGAGAACGGCCAAGGAAACTGTATGAGTCTGTGCAGGTGAGGACATTACTCGCGGCTCGGGGAATCGTGCACATCGAGCACCGCGGGTTCACCGAGGTCTTACGCATTGTTGACGCTCGTTTACCTGCGGCGAGGTCGCGTTGCCTGCCGGAAACCCGGTCGGAACGATGTGACGCACATCCCCCCGACGGACGCGTATCCCGGCTCCCTGCCCCGATGCCGACGGGTTGTCAGACGTCTGTTCCCATGCGACATCCCGCGTCACCCGCGTGTTCCGCCGCAGGTCTCCCGTCCGTCACGGAGGCCGACCTACGATCGGCCCGCATCGAAGAGGCGACGGAAGAAGGGGTCCACATGGGATCGCAGGACGCGCACACGGACGGCACCGGACGACGGGCGCTTCTCGGAGCCGCGATGCTCGGCGCCGGGGGAGCGGTCCTGGGCCTGTCGGGTACGGCGAGAGCGGCGGCCGGGGGAGCCGCCGGGTACGGCAGGGGCGGCGGGCTGAACAGCCTTCCCGTACCGACGATCATCGGCCACCGGGGCGCCAGCGGCTACCGCCCCGAGCACACCTTCGGCTCCTACCAGCTCGCCCTCGACCTGGGCGCCGACATCGTCGAGGCCGGCGACCTCGTCCCGACTAGGGACGGCCACCTGGTCTGCCGTCACGAGCCGGAGATCGGCGGCACGACCGACGTCGCCGACCACAAGGAGTTCGCCGACCGCAGGACGACCAAGGTCCTCGACGGCGTCTCCGTCACCGGCTGGTTCACCGAGGACTTCACGCTCGCCGAACTGAAGACGCTCCGCGCGATCGAGCGCATTCCGGCCAACCGCCCGCACAACACGCTCTACGACGGCCGCTGGGAGATCCCCACCTTCGAGGAAGTCCTCAGGTGGCAGGACGAGCAGACCCGCAGGCGCGGCAAGCAGGTCTGGATCTACCCCGAGACCAAGCACCCCACCTACTTCCGCAAGCTCGGCCTGGGCCTCGAGGAGCGGGTCGCCAAGCTCCTCCACAAGCACCGCAAGGACCGGCGCAACTCCCCGGTCATCCTCCAGTCCTTCGAGCCCACCAGCATCCAGCGCCTGAACAAGCTCGTCGACAACCCCCTCGTCGTGCTCCTGTCCGCGGCGAACACCCGCCCCTTCGACTTCGTCGAGACCGGTGACCCGCGCACGGTCGCCGACCTGATCACCCCCAAGGGCCTCAGGGAGATCGCCGGCTACGCCCAGGGCATCGGCCCGACTCTGGACCTCGTGATCACGAAGAAGGCGGACGGCAGCCTCGACAAGGAGACCACCCTGGTCGCCGACGCCCACAAGGTCGGGCTGATCCTGCACCCCTACACCATGCGCAACGAGAACCCCTTCCTGCCCGCCGAGTACCGCAAGGGCAGCGACCCGGACGCCTACGGAGACGTCTTCGGCGCCTTCCAGCGGTACTTCGCCACCGGCATCGACGGCGTCTTCACCGACAACGCCGACACCGGCGTCCTGGCCCGCCAGGACTTCGTCAACGGCTGAGACACCAGCCCCCGATGGGGGTGACTTACGGCCGCCCGGGCAACCCACGACCCGGGCGGCCGTGTCGTACCGCATATGACGCACGACTTGGTCACCACCCTGCGCCCGCTGCTCACCGCCGAGGCATCCGCGGAGGCACATGCCACCGGTACGGAACCGGGTGACCTCGAGCAGGCGGTCTGGGTCCGACTCCTGGAACACCTGGAGACCCAGGGCCCGCCTCTCGACCCGCCCGGCTGGCTCCGCCGGGCCGTCCGCTCCGAGTCCCGCCGCAGCCGTCGTACGACCCGTCTCGAACGGCCCTACGACACCGAGCCCGTGGCCGACGACGACCACACCCCCGAGCAGCTCACCCTCGCCGCGGCCCGCCGGAGGGCCGTCCATGACGCGGTCCGCCGGCTGCCCGGTCGATGCCCCTCTCTCCTGGCCGCCCTCCTCTCCCCGAAGGACCTCACGTACCGGGAGATCGCGGGGGAGTTGGGTATCTCACAGGGCAGTCTCGGTCCGGAACGTTCCAGATGCCTGGGATGTCTACGACGACTGCTTGCACCGGAGGTTGCGACACGCCGAACACGGGGATAGGAGTGGGGGACAACAGGCGATCAGGTGAGCGGGAGGCGTGCGCACATGGGCATGAGCGTGACCATCTCTGCGGCGGCCGAGCAGGACGCGGAGCAGATCTTCAGGCTGCAGTACCTGTGCTTCCAGAGCGAGGCGGCGCTGTACGGCAACTACCGCATCGACCCGCTCGTCCAGACCCTGGACTCGGTCCGTGCGGAGGTGGCTTCGGACTGCGTCTTCGTGGCCCGCCTGGGCGACGAGGTGGTCGGCTCGGTCCGCGGTCGCGTCACCGAGGACGGCTCGGCCGCCATCGGCAAACTCTGCGTCCACCCCCGCCTCCAGGGCCACGGCATCGGGGCCCGTCTCCTGCGGGCGGCCGAGTCGGCCCTGGCCGAGCAGCGGGGTGCCACCAGTTTCCGCCTCCACACCGGCCACCGCAGCGAGGGCAACCTCCGCCTGTACCGCAAGGTCGGCTACCAGACGGTCGGCACGTCGGAGGGCGAGGACGGGGTACCGATGATCGTCCTGGAGAAGCCGGCCGGTACATACGCAGCGACGGCCTGATCACCCACCCAGGGGCGCGGGGAACTGCGCGACCAGCCACGATGGGCCGGATGCCGCCACTCGACCTCAGGCGGCATCCTTCGTGGGCGCACCCTTCCGCAACCAGTAGATGGCGGAAAGCGGCAGCAGCACGGGGATGAACAGATACCCCATCCCGAAGTCCGACCACACGGTCGCATCCGGAAACGCGGACGGCTCGATCAACGTCCACGTGCCGACGGTCAGCACCCCCACCAACTCGGCACCACAGCACGCGAGCGCCACCTTGCGAGCCGTCTCTCCGCCCCGAACCAGCGTGTACGTGATGAATCCGTACACGACCCCCGCCACCGCGGACAGCGAATACGCCAGCGGCGCCCGGTCGAACTCGGTGGAGATCTGGTACGCCGACCTCGACACCGCTCCGACGACCATCACGCCGTACAGCCACACGAGAAGCGTCCCCGGTCCGCTGGCCAAGCTCCGCCGCCGAGTCACCTCAGCCTCCCCAGATGTCATAGAGCCGCACCTCCAGAACGGCCAGCACCACCCCGCCGGCGGCAACCGTCACCGACCCCCACCGCGTCCGCTCCGCGAGCGACATGAACCCCGCCGCCGGCACACACGCGAACGCCCCCAGCAGATAGGCGACGAAGATCGTCGTGCCCTGCTCCGGCTTCTCGCCCCGCGCGAGCTGCACGATCCCGATCACCAGCTGGACCAGCGCCAGCACCGACACCGCGGCCATCCCGATGAAGTGCCAGTCCTTGGTCGGCTGATCTCGGTACGCGGCCCAGCCGCACCAGGCGGCCAGCAGCAGCGCGGCGACGCCGGTCACCAGCGTCAGGGCATCAAACATGCGGCGAGCCTATTACGGCCCAAAAGACCTGATGCGGCCGCCCCCGCCCGGCACCGTAGGGTCGAAGCCATGAAGATCCATGCCGAAGCCCTTCTGTTCGACAACGACGGAACCCTCGTCTCCTCCCTCGAATCCGTCCACCGCTGCTGGACGCGCTGGGCCGAGGAGTTCGGCATCACCCCCGAGGCCTTCGCCCGGGTCGAACTGCACGGGCGTCCGGCCGTCGAGATAGCCGCCGAACTGCTTCCCGCCGACGTGGTGCCGCAGGCTCTCGCCCGGATCGAGCAACTGGAGGTGGAGGACGTGCCGAACGGGGGTGTCCATCTGCTCCCCGGGACCAGGGACCTCCTCGGCTCGCTGCCCCCGCACCGCTGGGCCGTCGTCACCTCCGCCACCCGCCGGCTCGCCGAGGCCCGTCTCGAAGCCGTCGGCATCCTCCCCAAGACGCTGATCGCCGCCGACGACGTCAGCCGCGGCAAGCCCGACCCCGAGCCCTACCTGCTCGCCGCCAGGGAGCTCGGTGTGGACCCGGCCCGCTGCGTCGTCTTCGAGGACGCCCCCGCCGGCCTGCGGGCAGGACGCGCCGCCGGAATGACCACCGTGGCGTTGACCACAACCCACGCGTCCCACGAACTGGACGCCGATCTCGTGGTCGAGAACCTGTCGGCCCTGTCCGCGCTGGTGACGTCCGGCGGAGTGGAGATCGCCCCGCGCCACTGACCTGTCCGCCGCTGTCCAGCATGTGGACAGCGGCGCTTTGTCAGGACCGTACTTCTGCTTTACTGATCGCATGACCACGACGAGCTGCCGCACCCTTGCGACCGAGGCGACCCTGACGCCCGGTGCTCGTTGTATGTGTCGAATGCGCGCCTGTTAGAGGGCCCCCGCACCACCCCTGTGAGCCTCGCGCCCCGAAGCGAGCCGCCCCGGCACGTCCGTACGCCGTGAACATCCCGTACGTGACCCCTGTGCCCGCGCACGACTTCCTCCCGTACCAGGGCACACCCACGCCCTGCGCTACTCGACAGTGATGGAAACCCAGTGATCACGACATCAGGCCTCACGAAGGTCTACCGCTCGCGCGGCCGTGAGGTCACCGCCCTGGACGGCGTCGATCTCCATGTCCGCGAAGGCGAGGTGTACGGCGTCATCGGCCAGTCCGGCGCCGGCAAGTCCTCGCTCATCCGCTGCGTCAACCTGCTGGAGCGCCCCACCGCCGGCACCGTGACCGTCGCCGGGCGGGACCTCACCGCCCTCGCCGGGCGCGGACCGCGGGCCGGCCGGGAACTGCGGCAGGCGCGCAGCCGGATCGGCATGGTCTTCCAGCACTTCAACCTGCTCTCCACCCGGACCGTCCAGGACAACGTCGAGCTGCCGCTCGAGATCCTCGGCACCTCCGGCAAGGAGCGCTCCCGCAAGGCACTCGAACTGCTGGACCTGGTCGGGCTCGCCGACAAGGCCAAGGCGTACCCCGCCCAGCTCTCCGGCGGTCAGAAGCAGCGCGTCGGCATCGCCCGCGCCCTCGCCGGCGACCCCAAGGTGCTGCTGTCCGACGAGGCGACCAGCGCGCTCGACCCGGAGACCACCCGCTCGATCCTCCAGCTGCTGCGCGACCTGAACCGGCAGCTCGGGCTGACCGTGCTGCTCATCACCCACGAGATGGACGTCGTGAAGTCGATCTGCGACTCGGCCGCCCTGATGGAGAACGGGCGCATCGTCGAGTCCGGGACGGTGAGCGAACTGCTCGCCACCCCCGGCTCCGAACTCGCCTCCGCGCTCTTCCCCGTGGGCGGCGAGGCGACCGGCGAGGACCGCACCGTCCTCGACGTCACCTTCCACGGCGAGGCGGCCACCCAGCCCGTCATCTCCCAGCTGTCCCGCACCTACAACATCGACATCTCGATCCTCGGCGCGGCCATCGACACCGTCGGCGGCCTCCAGGTCGGCCGGATGCGCATCGAACTGCCCGGCCGCTACGAGGACAACGTCGTACCGGTCGGCTTCCTGCGGGAAAAGGGCCTCCAGATCGACGTCGTCGGTGAGTCCCAGCTGGTGAAGGAAGGTGCCAAGTGACGTGGTCCGAGATGCAGCCCCTGCTGGAGCAGGCGTGTTGGGACACCCTCTACATGGTCGGCTGGTCCACGGTCATCGCCGTCGTGGGCGGCCTTCCGCTCGGTGTGCTCCTCGTCCTCACCGACCGGGGCGGACTCCTCCAGAACGTCGTCGCGAACAAGGTGATCGGGCAGGTCGTGAACGTCGCCCGCTCGATGCCGTTCATCATCCTGATGGTCGCGCTCATGGGCTTCACCCGCTCCCTCACCGGGACGACCATCGGCCGCGAGGCGGCCATCGTGCCGCTCGCCATCGGCGCCATCCCGTTCTTCGCACGCCTCGTCGAGACGGCGGTCCGCGAAGTGGACGGCGGACTGGTCGAGGCCGTGCAGTCGATGGGCGGCAACACCTGGACCATCGTCCGCAAGGTCCTCGTCCCGGAGGCGCTGCCCTCGCTGATCGCCAGCACCACCACCACGATCGTCGCGTTGATCGGCTATTCCGCGATGGCCGGCACGGTCGGCGCCGGCGGCCTGGGCGACATCGCCATCCGGTACGGCTACCAGCGTTTCGAGACTCAGCTCATGTGGATCACGGTCGCGATCCTCGCCGTCGTCATCTCGCTCATCCAGTTCGCCGGCGACTACGCGGCCCGCTCGCTGCACCGCCGGGGCGGACGCTCCGGACCGGCGCCGAAGCTGCGGCTGCTGAAGGCGGCCACGGCGGACACCAAGACCGTTTGAGCCGACCCCTGTTCGTCCCGTGCACCCCATCACGGGATCGCTGCACCCAAAAGGAAAGGCACTTTTCGTGCGTAACACCGTAAAGCTCACCACCGCCGCGCTCGCCGCCGGAGCCCTCACCTTCGGGCTCAGCGCCTGCGGTTCGTCCGGCTCGGGCTCCGCCTCGGACACCAGCGGCCCCCTCGTCGTCGCCGCGAGCCCCACCCCGCACGCCGAGATCCTGAACTACGTCAAGGAGAACCTGGCGAAGAAGGCGGGCCTCGACCTGGAGGTCAAGGAGTTCACGGACTACGTGACCCCCAACACGGCCACCGAGGACGGCTCGGTCGACGCCAACTACTTCCAGAACCAGCCGTACCTCGACGACTTCAACAAGAAGCGCGGCACCCACATCGCGCCCGTCGTCACGGTCCACCTGGAGCCGCTCGGCCTCTACTCCCACAAGGTCAAGAGCGCCGACGCCCTCAAGAGCGGCGCCACGATCGCCGTCCCGAACGACAGCGTGAACGAGGCCCGCGCCCTCAAGCTGCTCGCCGCCAACGGCCTGATCACCCTCAAGGACGGCGTGGGCAACGAGGCCACCCCCTCCGACATCACCAAGAACCCGAAGAACCTCAAGTTCAAGGAGCTGGAGGCGGCCCAGACCCCGCGCTCCCTCGACGACGTCGACGCCGCGGTCGTCAACGGCAACTACGCCATCGAGGCCGACCTCAAGCCCGCCAAGGACGCCCTGGTCCTGGAGTCCGCGAAGAACAACCCCTACGGCAACTTCCTCGCGGTGAAGGAGGGCAACCAGGACGACCCGCGCGTGAAGAAGCTCGCCGAGCTGCTCACCTCGCCCGAGGTCAAGAAGTTCATCCAGGACAAGTACGCCGGTTCAGTCATCGCGTCCTTCTGACCTCCGCAGGGCCGCCCGGCGCGTATACGACGTATCGCCACGCACGGGGTCCACTCGCTCACCATGTGTGGACCCCGTGATGCGGTGCGGTGCTCTGATGCTGCATGCTGGGCAGTTCAGCAGGCACTGAGGCAGACACTGAGGCAAGCCCTGAGGTTTCCGACGGTTACGGAGCGGCGCATGACAGGCACCTTCCCCAACATCTCCATCAGCACGGAGCGGTTGGTGCTGCGCCCCCTCGACGAGGACGACGTGCCCGCGCTGGCCGAGATGATGAACGACGAGCAGGTCGGGGCCTGGACCGACGTCCCGCAGCCCTACTCCGAGGAGCAGGCGCGCGGCTGGATCACCCGGTACGCGCCCACCGAGCGGGAGTCCGGCCGCGGACTCGACCTCGCCGTCACCGAGTTCCTCACCCAGCGCCTGGTCGGCATCGTCCAGCTCGCCAAGACCGACTGGCATGTCCGCTCCACCGAGCTGTCGTACATCATCGCCCCCTGGGCCCGCGGCGAGGGCTACGCCTCCGAGGCCGCGCTCGCCACCGCCCAGTGGCTGTTCACCGACCAGAAGCTCGAGCGCATCGAGCTGCGCACGGCGGCCGACAACACCGCCTCCCAGCAGGTCGCCCAGAAGATCGGCTGTATCAGCGAGGGCGTCCTGCGCGGCGCCTGCATAGCGCACGTCCGCGCCGAGGACGGCACCTGGAGCGACGTCCGCACCGACTTCATCGTGTGGAGCCTGCTGCCCGAGGACCTCGACGGCGCGGGCGAGCAGATGGCCGACGCGGACGGCTTCACGCCCTACTCGGACTGGAACTGACCGAGTTCGGCGAAAGCGCTTCCCCGTCCGACGGGGTAACCTCCCGACGAACACCTGCGCATATTCCTGGAGACTGAGACACGATGGCCGACCGGGTCACGGTGATCGGCTGGGACGGCTCGCCGCTGACCGCCGCGGCACGCTCCGCCCTCGGCGCGGCCACCCTCGTGGCGGGCGCCGCCCACCACCTGGCACTTCCCGAGGTGCCCCCCAACGCCGAACGCATCCGCCTCGGCAGCGTCGCCCTCGCCGCCCGCCGCATCACCGGCCACCGTGGTACCGCGGTCGTCCTCGCCGACGGCGACCCCGGCTTCTTCGGCGTCGTACGGACCCTGCGCGCACCCGAGTTCGGCCTGGAGGTCGAGGTCGTCCCCGGTGTCTCCTCGGTCGCCGCCGCCTTCGCCCGCGCCGGGATGCCCTGGGACGACGCCCAGGTGGTCGTCGCGCACCGCCGCACCCTGCGCCGCGCGGTGAACGTGTGCCGCGCCCACACCAAGGTCGCCGTCCTCACCTCACCCGGAGCCGGCCCCGCCGAGCTCGGCCTGCTGATGGACGGCGTCCACCGCACCTTCGTCATCTGCGAGGAACTCGGCACCGACCGCGAACAGGTCACCGTCGTCACCTCCGACAAGGCCGCCGACCACACCTGGCGCGACCCGAACATCGTCATCGTCATCGGCGGCACGGCCCCCGTGACGCCGGACGGCGGCTGGATCGCCGGCCGTGACCCGGCCGCCGCACCGCGCGGCTGGACGCTGCCCGCCGAGTCCTACGGCGGCCTCATGGGCGAAGGCGAACTGGAACCGCTCCGCGCGGCCCAACTCGCCCGGCTAGGACCGCGCGTCGGCGACCTGGTGTGGGACATCGGCTGCGGCAGCGGCGCCTTCGCCACCGAGGCCGCCCGGGCAGGAGCCGCCGTCATCGCCGTCGACCGCGACCTCAGGGCCTGTGAACGCACCGAGGCCAACGCCCGTGCCTTCGGACTCCAGGTCCAGATCGTCGCCGGCACCGCCCCGCACGTCCTGGAGAACCTCCCCGAACCCGACGTCGTCCGCGTCGGGGGCGGGGGAGTGGCCGTGGTCTCCGCGGTCGCCGACCGCCGACCGCAGCGGATCGTCGCCCACGCGGCCACCCGCGACGAGGCCGAACTCGTCGGCCGGGACCTCACCGAACACGGCTACCGCGTCGAGTGCGCCCTCCTCCAGTCCGTCGAACTCGACACCAGGGCCTGGACGGAGACGGAGCGGAGCGTTGCGTTCCTGCTCAGCGGGGTCCTTCCGGACCGTACGGTCTGACCCGGTTCGCCGTCCCCGTGATCCTGTTGTCGTACTGCGCGCGGTAGGCTGGCCGACCGTTGTACCGCAGCAAGCGGCCCGGCATTCGTTCGTCAATGTCCGGAAAGCGCGCCCGTTTTGGGGTGGGTGCGGTACGGCACAACCGGAGGACGCGCAACGTGGCGCAGTCCACAGCGGGTCGTCGCGGATCAAGCTGTCGCGACGGGGGAACGGCCGGGACAATGCCAGTTAATGGCTTTGTCGTCTTTCTCGGCGGGCCGTTCGTGCCGCTGGGCACGCACGCTCGTTCTTCACTGCGGGGGCGGTCGGTGCGCCGTCCCCGGTGAGCTGGTCGTAGAAGCACTAACCGATGGGCGAGGGGTACGCATGACCGACACCGGCCAGGTTCCGGGCGAGGGACTGCCGGAGAACGCAGGCATGGTGGAACAGCCGGGCGTCCCGGGTGCGTACACCTACCTCTCCGAGACTCCCGCCGAGGACGAAGACCTGTTGCTGCTGCCGGGCGCCCAGAGCCCCTGGGGCAACGAGGTCGCCCCGCCCGCGCCGGAGCCGGTCGTCGAGACCCTCCACGAACCGGGACCGCACGAGATGGCCGGCCGCGACAGCGGGGCGCACGACCTCAGCGCCGTCCGCAGCCCCCAGCTCCAGGCGCCCACGGTGCCGATCCCGCCCATCACCCCCCGTCGGCCGCTGCACCTCGGCCCGCCGATCCCCGACTCCTCCGCGAGTCCGGTCCGTTCCCTCGCCGACCGCGGCCCCGCGGGCGCGCCCGTACGGCAGCCGGTCACGGCCGGTCCCGAGTACTTCGACGCCCCGCAGCCGCAGGGCGCGGTCCCGTGGGGCGCGCCGACCGCCGTCCAGACGCCGGTGAGCGCGGTGGCCCCGGCTGCCGAAACGGTTATTCCGGCGCCCGCTCCTGTTGCGGAGCCGGTGGGCGCGGCGCAGGCGGCCGTGGCCCGGCTGGCGTCCGAGGCGGGTTCCGTCGGATATGCGCCGCAGGAGCAGGCTCCCGTCGCCGTCCCGGAGGCCGTGCACGAGGCGGCCCCCGAGCCGCTGCCGGGCGCGGAGACGGGCGCGGTGGCCGACCTCGGCCCGGACGGGGAGCAGGCCGTGAGCGCCGAGGCGGCTCCGGCCGTCGCCGAGGAGCCGGCCCCGGGGCAGCTGCCGGGTGACGGCGATCTGCCCGAGGCGGTTCCGGCGGTGGAGGGTGATGCCGCTGACGCCGGGCAGGTGCCCGCGGATCAGGACGTCCCCGGTACCGACCCGGCCGCGGTCGAAGGACTCGTGCCCACGCAGGAGCAGGAGCAGGTCCCGGGTGCCGAGCCGGTGGTCGAGGGTGCGCAGGTGGGCGAGGTCGCCGAACCCGCACCCGAGCCCCCGTCCGTCGCGGTGGACGGCGAGACCACGGCGGCGGAGCCGGAGGCGGCCCCGCAGGATGCCGCACCGGAGGCCGACGCTGCCCCGGAGGCCGACGCTGCCCCGGAGGCCGACGCTGCCCCGGAGGCCGACGCTGCCCCGGAGGCCGACGCTGCCCCGGAGGCCGACGCCCTGCCGGAGACTGCCGTCGCCGTTGCCGCGGAGGCTGCCGAGGTGCAGGAAGAGGTCGGCGCCACCGAGGAAGCCGACGCTGTCACGGAAGCCGTCGTTCCAGAAACGGTTGTTGTGGAGGAGACGGCTGTCCCTCCGGTCGCCGAGGTCGCCCACGAAGTCACCGTGACCCCGGAAGCGGACGCCCTCCAGGAAGCGGCCCCGGAAGCGGACGCCGTCCAGGAAGCGGCCCCGGAAGCGCCCCAGGCCCTGGAAGCCGACGCTCCCGAGGAGCCCGTGACCGCCCCCGAGCCCGCCCCTCTCGCCGAGGAAGCCCTCACGGCACCCGAAGCAACCGCGCCGGAAACGGCCGCGCCGGAATCCCCGCTCGCTGCCGAGGACGCCGAGTACGCCGAGTACGCGGAAGACACGGCACCCGCGACCACCCCGGCCACCTCCGAGGCCGTACCCCTCCCGGACCCGACGGAGACCGAGCCCACCGCTCAGCCGACGGCCCCCGCGGCACCGGTCGAGGTCGTTCCTCCCGCCAAGGATCCGTCCTTCGCGGAGCCGCTTCCCGAGCCGCTTCCCGAGCCCGCTCACGCAAGCCACTACGCCGCTCCGGAGCCGACCGTGGTCCCGGACAGCGCTCCGCAGGGCCCGCAGCCCGCTCCCCGGCCGCTCCTGGCCGATGTCGCCGACGCGCAGGGTCAGTTCGCGGTGCCCGGCAGCGCAGAGGCCCCCGGGGTCCTGCCCAGCGCGGTGCCCATGGAGCCCCACCCGGGCCAGCCCCTCGGCGAGTTCGTGGCGGTGGACGGTTCGGTGCCCACCACTCCGCACCTCGCGCCGACCCCGCCCCACCCCCTGAGGCTCCCCGAGGACCAGGCCGCGGTCCCGGCCCCGCGGGAGGCGGACGGCGACGCCGGACTCGTACAGCAGGCGGACGACCTGGACACCAGGGCGGCCGACCAGGAAGACCAGGAAGCACCGGAAGTGAGCACGGCCCCCGTGGCAGAAGCACGCCGGTCCACGGGCCCCGCCGCGCCCGCCTACGACGACGCCGAGCGCGAGGCCGTGCTCAAGGTGATGCGGGAGCGCCGGGACATCCGCAACGGCTTCCGAAGCGACCCGATCCCGCACGAGGTGCTGCTCCGCGTCCTGGAGGCCGCCCACACCGCGCCCTCCGTGGGCCACTCGCAGCCCTGGGACTTCGTCGTCATCCGCTCCGCCGAGACGCGCGGCGCGATGCACGAACTGGCCCAGCGCCAGCGCGACGCGTACGCCAGGTCGCTGCCCAAGGGCCGGGCCAAGCAGTTCAAGGAACTGAAGATCGAGGCCATCCTCGACACCCCGGTGAACATCGTCGTCACTGCCGACCCCACCCGCGGCGGCCGCCACACCCTCGGCCGGCACACCCAGCCGCAGATGGCCCCGTACTCCGCGGCGCTCGCCGTCGAGAACCTCTGGCTCGCCGCCCGCGCCGAGGGCCTCGGGGTCGGCTGGGTCAGCTTCTTCGACGAGCGCGAGATGGTCCGCGCCCTCGGCCTGCCCGAGCACCTGGAGGTCATCGCGTACCTGTGCGTCGGGTACGTCGACGAGTTCCCGGACGAGCCCGAGCTGATGCAGGCCGGCTGGTCCAAGCGCCGCCCGTTGTCCTGGGTCGTGCACGAGGAGACGTACGGCCGCCGCGCCCTGCCCGGCGAGGAGCCGCACGACCTGCTCGGCGAGACCGTCGCGCAGATCCGCCCGCTGGACGCCAAGGCGCTCGGCGAGGCCTGGGAGCGGCAGAAGCGCATGACCAAGCCGGCCGGCGCGCTCGGCATGCTGGAGATCATCTCCGCCCAGCTGTCCGGGCTTTCGCGCCAGTGCCCGCCGCCGATCCCGGAGCCCGCGGCCGTCGCGATCTTCGCCGGCGACCACGGTGTGCACGCCCAGGGCGTCACCCCCTGGCCGCAGGAGGTGACGGCCCAGATGGTCGCCAACTTCCTCGGCGGCGGCGCGGTCTGCAACGCCTTCGCCGGCCAGGTGGGCGCGGAGGTCTGTGTCGTGGACGTCGGTGTCGCGGCCGAACTCCCGGCCACGCCCGGTCTGTTGCCGCGCAAGATCCGGGCCGGCACGTCCGACATGACCACCGGTCCCGCGATGACCCGCGAGGAGGCCAAGCAGGCCATCGAGGTCGGCATCGAGACGGCCCGCGACCTGGTCGCCGCCGGCAACAAGGCCCTGCTCACGGGGGAGATGGGCATCGCGAACACCACCGCGTCCGCCGCCCTGATCTCCGTCTTCACCGGCACCGACCCCGCCGAGGTCACCGGCCGCGGCACCGGCATCAACGACGAGACGCTGGCCCGCAAGACCGAGGTCGTGCGGCGCGCGATCGAGGTCCACCAGCCGGACCCCGCCGACCCGATCGGCGTCCTCGCGGCCATCGGCGGCTTCGAGCACGCCGCGATGGTCGGCCTGCTGCTCGGCGGTGCCTCGCTGCGCACCCCGGTCATCCTCGACGGCGTCAGCGCCGGCGCCGCCGCCCTGGTGGCCCGCGCCATCGCCCCGGAGGTCCTCGCCGCCTGCATCGCGGGCCACCGCAGCGCGGAACCCGGCCATGTCGCCGCGCTGAACAAGCTCGGCCTGCGCCCCCTGGTCGACCTCGACCTGCGCCTGGGCGAGGGCACGGGCGCGCTCCTGGCCCTGCCGCTCGTCCAGAGCACGGCCCGCGCCATGCACGAGGTGGCGACGTTCGACTCGGCGGGGGTCACCGAGAAGTAGCTCCGGAACCGGGGTGGGGTACGCGTCCCTGCGTGCACCCCACCCCGGCCGTACGCTGAACCCGACTCTTAAAATCTGCACGTCAGGGCTGCTCCAGCGCCGTAGCACCCATCGCCTTGCCAGGACGAGGAGCCGCACCTCATGGCCGAACACCCCGCCTACCCCGTAGGCCTCCGCCTCACCGGCCGCAAGGTCGTCGTCCTCGGCGGCGGCCAGGTGGCCCAGCGCCGCCTCCCGGCCCTGATCGCGGCCGGCGCGAAGGTCCTCCTCGTGTCCCCGGCGGCGACCCCCTCCGTGGAGGCGATGGCGGACACGGGCGAGATCACTTGGGAACGGCGGCCGTACCGGGAGGGCGACCTGGAGGACGCCTGGTACGCCCTGATCGCCACCAGCGACCCCGAGGCGAACATCCGTGCCTCCGCCGAAGGGGAGCGGCACCGCGTCTGGTGCGTCCGCGCCGACGACGCCGACGCCGCCACCGCCTGGACCCCGGCGACCGGCCACAGCGAGGGCGTCACGGTCGCCGTGCTCACCACGAACGCCAAGGGCCGCGACCCACGTCACACCGCGGCCGTCCGGGACGCCGTGGTCGAGGGCCTGCGCGACGGCACCCTGGTCGCCCCCCACTACCGCACCCGCACCCCCGGCGTCGCCCTCGTCGGCGGCGGCCCTGGCGACCCGGACCTCATCACGGTCCGCGGCCGCCGCCTGCTCGCCGAGGCCGACGTCGTGATCGCCGACCGCCTCGGCCCCCGGGACCTCCTCGCCGAACTCCCCCCGCACGTCGAGGTGATCGACGCGGCGAAGATCCCCTACGGCCGTTTCATGGCCCAGGAGGCCATCAACAACGCCCTGATCGAGCACGCCAAGCAGGGCAAGTCGGTCGTACGCCTCAAGGGCGGCGACCCCTATGTCTTCGGCCGGGGCATGGAGGAGCTGCACGCCCTCGCCGACGCCGGCATCCCCTGCACCGTCGTGCCCGGCATCTCCAGCTCGATCTCGGTCCCCGGCGCGGCCGGCATCCCGGTCACCCACCGCGGAGTCGCCCACGAGTTCACCGTGGTCAGTGGCCATGTCGCCCCCGACGACGCACGCTCCCTGATCGACTGGCCCGCGCTCGCCCGGCTCACCGGCACCCTGGTGATCCTGATGGGCGTCGACAAGATAGGCCGTATCGCCGAGACCCTGATGGCCCACGGCAAGTCGCCCCATACCCCGGTCGCGCTGGTCCAGGAGGGCACGACGGCCGCCCAGCGCCGGGTCGACGCGACGCTGGCGACGGTCGCCGAGGTGGTCGTCGCCGAGGACGTGAAGCCTCCGGCCGTCATCGTGGTGGGCGAGGTCGTCGCCGTAGGGCCGAAGCCGTTGGCGTAACCCGGGGTAACACAACTCGTTCCCAGCCGTTGGCACCGCTCCCAGGACAAGGCAGTATCACCCTGTGGCCGATCTCATCACCGTCGAGGACCCCGACGACCCGCGCCTCCACGACTACACGGGCCTGACCGACGTGGAACTGCGCCGCAAACGCGAACCCGCCGAGGGCCTGTTCATCGCCGAGGGCGAGAAGGTCATCCGCCGGGCCAAGGACGCGGGCTACGAGATGCGCTCCATGCTGCTCTCCGCCAAGTGGGTCGACGTCATGCGGGACGTCATCGACGAACTCCCCGCCCCCGTCTACGCCGTGAGCCCCGAACTCGCCGAACAGGTCACCGGCTACCACGTCCACCGCGGCGCGCTCGCCTCCATGCAGCGCAAACCCCTGCCCACGGGGGCCGAACTGCTCCAGACCGCCCGTCGCGTGGTGGTCATGGAGTCCGTCAACGACCACACCAACATCGGTGCGATCTTCCGCTCGGCGGCGGCCCTCGGCATGGACGCGGTCCTGCTCTCGCCGGACTGCGCCGACCCGCTGTACCGCCGTAGCGTCAAGGTCTCCATGGGCGCGGTCTTCTCCGTGCCCTACGCCCGCCTCGACACCTGGCCCAAGGGCCTGGACTCGGTCCGCGAGGCCGGCTTCACCCTCCTCGCCCTCACCCCGGACGCCAAGGCCAGGACCCTCGACGAGGCCGCCCCGCACAAGATGGACCGGGTCGCCTTGATGCTCGGCGCCGAGGGCGACGGCCTCACCACCCAGGCCCTGGTCGCCGCCGACGAATGGGTCCGCATCCCGATGGCCCACGGAGTCGACTCCCTCAACGTGGGCGCGGCGGCGGCCGTAGCCTTCTACGCGGTGGCCACGGGACGTCCGCAGGCCTGACCAAGGGCCACGGGGCCGTGCCTCCGGGTCAGTCCGTCCCGCCGTCGGCCGCCGGCTCCGGGTCCTGCTCCGCCCCCGGTGGCGCTGCGTGCACCTGCCCCTGCCGCTGCTCCCGTACGACACTCCCGTCGCCGCCGAGGCCACGGGACGGCCCCTCGCATCCCTGCGCCGCCGCGATGCCGAGCGCCACGAACAGGGTGACGACGACGAAGACGAACAACCGCTGGCGCAGCAGCCGGGGGTTGGCGGGCCGACGTCCGGTACCGGTGTTCCGCGGCGCGGGACGCCCGGTGCCACTGCGGGGGGCGGAACGGCTGCCGCTGCCGGAACGGGTCGTGTTCCGCCCGGACGGAGTGGGCCGGGCCGCACCGGAACGCGGCGCGGGCGTGCCGTTGCCGCGGACGGGCCCGCTGCCGCCCCGGGACGGGACGCCACCGCGCGGCGGAGTGCCGCCGCGAGCCGGGCCGGAACCGCGCGACGGGCTGTCGCCACGACTTCCCTGAGTCCCCTGCGTCCCCGGCTGCCCCTGTGGGCGGCGCTGCGCGGGCCGGTCCGGGTAGCTGTCGGCGATCCGCCCGGTGGGCCGGTCCGCCTCGGCGGCACGCGGCGCGGGCGGGCGCAGATCGGGCAGACCCTGCGCCTCGCGGGCCGCGATCTCCTTGAGCCGCAGCGACAGTTGGAGCGTGCTCGGCCGCTCCTCGGGATCCTTCGCCAGACAGGCGCGGATGAGCGGGGCGAGCGCGTCGGGCACACCGTGCAGCTGCGCCTCCTCGTGCACCACGCGGTACAGCATCACCTCGGAACTGCCGTGCCCGAAGGGCGAGTCACCCATCGACGCGTACGCCAGGGTCGCGCCGAGGGAGAAGACGTCCGTGGCCGGCGTCACCGCGGCGCCGCGCACCTGCTCCGGCGCGAGGAAGCCGGGCGAGCCGACGGCGGTCCCGACGTGGGTGAGGGTGGAGGCCCCGGTGGCCCAGGCGATACCGAAGTCGATGATCCGCGGGCCCTTGGGGGACAGCAGGATGTTCGACGGCTTGAGGTCGCGGTGCACCACCCCCGCCTCGTGCACGGCGACGAGCCCCTCGGAGAGGGCGGCCCCGATCGCGGCGACCTCGGCGGCGCCCAGCGCACCCTCGTCCACGACCTTGTCGTGCAGGGAGGGCCCGGGGACGTACTGGGTGGCGAACCAGGGACGGTCCGCCTCCAGGTCGGCCGCGACGAGCCGGGCCGTGCAGCCGCCGCGGATCCGCCGGGCGGCCGAGACCTCGCGCGCGAACCGCGACCGGAACTCCTGGTCCTCGGCCAGATCCGGCCGGATGACCTTCAACGCGACCCGCTGCCCCTTGCGGTCGGAGCCCAGGTAGACGACACCCATCCCGCCCGCGCCGAGCCGTCTGTGAAGCCTGAACGAGCCGACGACGCGCGGGTCCTCGCGCCTCAGGCGCATCATCGCCATGTTCATCCCCGCTGCCCGGTCCGTGTGACGAGCGACAGCTTACGTAGTGACGGGCCGCCGCGCGCAGAGGCCGCGCCCTCTCGTCCCGATGGATTGTCAGTGCCGGGTGGGAGAATTGAGAGGTGGTCAGGGAGCCGGAGGGCGGGCGGACTTCGGTTCGGATGTGATCCCAACCACCCGTCCAAGAAGGGGGATTGAACGCGTGAAGGGCGATCGCGTGGAGATAGTCGTGGACGCAGGGGACACGACACGTACCTATGAGGTGGTGGCGAGCAGGGCGGGCCGCCGGGTGGAGACGGCGGTACGACGAGGCGTGGTGGAAGTGAGCGAAGTCACTCGCAACGGCTCGGTGGTCCGGACGGCCCGTTTCATGGCGACGAGGGTGCTGGCGCTGGTCGAGCAGCCGGTGCCGCGCGAGGACGGCTCGGAGAAAGCGGCACAGACCGGGCGACCCCTCCGGGAAGACCCGGAGTCCTAGGTCCTCGTCTCCACCCATGGGAGTACGTCAGCGGTGACGGCTCATCCTCGGGGAGGCCCGGCAATCGGTACGAAGGCATGACGTGCCGCAGGGCCGAGACGCCTAGATTTGAGGTCAAGCGGCGGGTGCAGCACTCGTCCCCCGAGGTCAGACACCCGCCGCTGCCAACGACAACAGAACGGTCAGGAGAGGGACCATGGCTCTTACGGCACCGCGGACACTGTCCCGCACACGTCAGCCCCGCCGTACGGGCCGCCGTCACCCACTGGTGGCGACGCTCATGGCCCTCCCGCTGGCGGTCCTGCTCCTCGTCGTCTTCGACGGCTGGGAGACAGTGGCCACACAGGCGTCGTCCGTGGGAGTGATGCTGGGGCGCTGAGCGGCGACCCCAGGCCCGGAAGAGCGGTCCGGGCGGGGACATCCACCCATGAAACCCCGTGGGGACGGGGGTGCGGCGGACGGCAAAATGCCGGCGCAGCTGGGGAGCTGCGCCGGCATTGCTTTTGCCTCCGGCGGTCGAGCCGGTTTTGTCTGCGGCGTGGTGGGGGCGGGCGTTCTGCGCAGTTCCCCGCGCCCCTGAAATGCCTGCGGCGGCCTGCGCGGCTTCGGTGGGGGCGGGCGCCCGCGGCTGAGGTTCCCTTTGTGGCGCAGGTGGACTGCAACCCCCCAGGGGCGCGGGGAACTGCGCGACCAGGCCCCACTCACCCGCACCCGCCGAACAACCGAACCCGGCACCCTCACAGGCGCCCGGCCCAAGGCCAGCGCAGCGGACCGGCACATACTGAGGCGCAAACCCCACCGTCCAGGAAGCCACGTGACGCAACACCCCCTCCTCACCGAGCTCACCCTCAGAGTCAGAGCCGAGGCTCACTCGGGGGGCCCCGCCACCTGCCCCTGCGGAGCAGCCACCCTCGCCGACCGCCCCGACGCCACCGTCGTCCGGCACGCCCGCACCGTCGCGAAGGCTCACGCTCCCGACACGGTCGCCGCCGACCTCGCGCACCGCCTCACCGCGGCCGCCCACCTCCCCGGCATCCTCCTGCCCCCGCTCCGGGCGACGCACGTCGACCTGCACGGGCGGCTCGTCACGTTCTGGCCGTACGGCGAACCCGTGGACCCGGAGGACCCCGACGCCGCCCCCTGGGAACCCGCCGCCACCCTCCTCGCCCGGCTCCACCGCACCCCCGCCCCACCCGGCCTGCCCGCCATGCGGGGTCCGGCCAAGGCCGCCCTCGCCGTCGCCCGGCTGCTCGGCGCCGCCCGGCAGAACCACCACCCCGCCCTCGCCCCCGTTCTCCGAGCCTGGTCCGCGCTGCCGTCCTGGGCGCGGGGAGAGAGCCCCATGCGGGACACCACGACCCTCTGCCACGGTGACCTGCACCTCGGGCAACTCGTGCGGCACCCCGCCCCGGACGGCCCCTGGTGTCTCATCGACGTCGACGATCTGGGCGTGGGGGAGCCCGCCTGGGACCTCGCCCGTCCCGCCGCCTGGTACGCCTGCGGCCTGCTGTCCCCCGAGGACTGGGACCTCTTCCTCGCCGCCTACCGCGCGGCCGGCGGACCGGCCGTTCCGGCCGACGGCGACCCCTGGCCCGCCCTGGACGTGCCCGCCCGCGCCCTCACCGTGCAGACCGCGGCGCGGGCCGTCGCCAAGGCGATCGACGCCGGCCGGCCGCTGGACGACGTGGAGCGGGCCGTCGTGGACGCCTGTGACCGAATGAGTTCGGTCCCGCCGGAGTTGGCTGACCGTTTCGCGAAGTAAGGTGCAACCGACCAGGGCTGGACGGAGTCTGTCCTGGGGAAATGCCAAGCAGGACCAACGGGCGAGGAGTTGAGCCGACGATGCAGTGTCCGAAGTGTCACGCACCGATGCACACCTACAACCGCAACGGTGTCCAGATCGAGCAGTGCAGCGGCTGCCGCGGGATCTTTCTCGACTACGGCGAGCTGGAGGCGCTGACCCGCCTGGAGGGGCAGTGGGGCGGCGGCCCCGCCGTTCCGCCGCCACCGGCCGCTCCGCAGTACCCGGCCCAGCCCGGCGCACCGGCCTGGGGTGCCCCGCAGCACGGCGGCGGCCACTACGGCGGCCACGGCGGTCATCACGGCGGCCACCACCGCAACCGCGGCTTCGGCCACATGCTGTTCTCCAGCTGACCAGGACCGGCTGACAGAGAGACGAAGAAGCCCCCGGCCGCAGGGCCGGGGGCTTCGGTGTGTGCGCGATACTGGGATTGAACCAGTGACCTCTTCCGTGTCAGGGAAGCGCTCTCCCGCTGAGCTAATCGCGCGGGAACCACGATCGAGATCGTGTCTGCTGCGTGCGCGATACTGGGATTGAACCAGTGACCTCTTCCGTGTCAGGGAAGCGCTCTCCCGCTGAGCTAATCGCGCGGGTCAGACCTTCGACGGACTGCTCGAAGATCCAGTGGACGATACTGGGATTGAACCAGTGACCTCTTCCGTGTCAGGGAAGCGCTCTCCCGCTGAGCTAATCGTCCGTGGAGGTGGAGACGGGATTTGAACCCGTGTAGACGGCTTTGCAGGCCGTTGCCTCGCCTCTCGGCCACTCCACCAGGAGTGTTGGGGGTCGGGATGATCCCCTTGCTCTTCCGAGCGAACGACGAGGTTCGAACTCGCGACCTCAACCTTGGCAAGGTTGCGCTCTACCAACTGAGCTACGTTCGCCTGTCCTTCCGATCCGCTTGCGCGGCTCGGCGACGTGTTGAACTCTAGCGGATTCCGGGGCCAGTACAAAAACGCGTTTGCGCAGCGTGCTGCGGTGCGCATGTCGACGTGCGTGGTCAGGGCGCCCTGAACGACATGGCCAGGTCACCTGCGGGACACGCGCCATAGACTCGTCCACGTGCTCGACCTCGCTCCTCTCGCCCGCTTCGGCGACCGCGTCGCCACCGGCCTCCTCGATGTCACCAGCGACCCCGCGGCGCTGGACTCCGCCGGTTTCTGGGCCGTCGCCGCCGATTTCGAGGGCGGTCTGACCTGCGCCCGTTTCGCCGACGTACGCCGCGAACCGGTCCCCGCTCCGGTGCCCGGGGCATGGCGGGGGCCGGCCGCCGGTGACTGGACGTCGTCCCTCGACAGCGCCGCGTACAGGGAAGGTGTACGGCGGATTCGCGCGCACATCGCGACCGGCGAGGTCTACCAGGCCAACCTCTGCCGTGTCCTGAGCGCGCCGCTCGCGCCCGGCGCCGACGTGGACGCGCTGACCGCGCTGCTCGCCCGGGGCAACCCGGCGCCGTATGCAGGAACGATTCGGTTGCCCGGGCACGGGGTGGAGATCGCCACCGCGTCCCCCGAGCTGTTCCTGCGCCGGGCCGGGCGGGTCGTGGAGTCGGGGCCGATCAAGGGGACCGGGCGGACCGAGGACGACCTGCTGGCCAAGGACTACGCCGAGAACGTGATGATCGTGGACCTGGTCCGCAACGACCTGGGACGGGTGTGCGCCACCGGCAGCGTCACCGTTCCCGACCTGTGTGCCGTCGAGAAGCATCCGGGGCTTGTCCATCTCGTGTCGACCGTGCGGGGCGAGCTGCGCGAGGGAGCCGGCTGGGCCGAGCTGCTCGACGCCGCCTTTCCCCCCGGCTCGGTCACCGGCGCGCCCAAGTCCAGTGCGCTGCGGATCATCGACGCCCTGGAGACCGCGCCCCGGGGGCCGTACTGCGGGGGGATCGGGTGGGTCGACGCCGACCGGGGCACCGCGGAGCTGGCCGTCGGCATACGGACCTTCTGGATCGACCGCGCCGACGGGGCGCTGCGCTTCGGGACCGGTGCCGGGATCACCTGGGGCTCCGACCCCGAGGGGGAGTGGCGGGAGACCGAGCTGAAGGCGGCCCGGCTGCTCGCGGTAGCGTCGGGGGCGTACGAGGCGAGTGGAGGGACCCTGACGTGAAGATCTGGCTCGACGGCGGGCTTCAGGACATCGAGACCGCCCGCGTCTCGGTCTTCGACCACGGGCTGACCGTGGGCGACGGCATCTTCGAGACCGTGAAGGCGGTGGACGGCCGGCTCTTCGCGCTCACCCGGCATCTCGACCGGCTGACCCTGTCGGCTCGCGGTCTCGGGCTGCCCGATCCCGACCACGACGAGGTCCGCCGCGCCTGCGCCGCCGTGCTCGAGGCCAATCCGATGCCGCTGGGCCGGCTGCGCATCACCTACACCGGCGGCCACGGTCCGCTCGGCTCCGACCGGGGGGAGCACGGGCCGACCCTCGTGGTCGCGCTCGGCGAGTCCGCCCCGCGGCCCGACTCCACGGCCGTGATCACCGTCCCGTGGACCCGCAACGAGCGGGGCGCCCTCACCGGCCTCAAGACCACCTCGTACGCCGAGAACGTGGTGGCGCTTGCACGCGCGCGTGCCGCCGGTGCCTCCGAGGCGCTGTTCGCCAACACCGTCGGGCAGTTGTGCGAGGGCACCGGGTCGAACGTGTTCGTGGTGCTCGACGGCGAGATCCACACCCCGCCGCTCGCCTCCGGCTGTCTCGCGGGCATCACGCGCGCGTTGACCGTCGAATGGACCGGGGCCAGGGAGACCGACCTGCCGCTGGACGTCCTGGAGCGGGCCGACGAGGTCTTCCTCACCTCGACGCTGCGGGACGTCCAGGCCGTGCACCGCGTGGACGCGCGCGAACTGCCGGACGCGCCGGGGCCGGTGACCGCGAAGGCCATGCGGATCTTCGACGAGCGGGCCGGGGACGACCTCGATCCCTGAGCGGCCGGCGGTAGCCGACGCAGGCGGCGACCGAGGGCCGTGACAGGCCCGTACCCGTAAGAGCCCCTGCCCGTAAGAGGCCCTAAAGGGTCGCGATATTGGGCTGCCCCGGCGCCCGCCAGCGGGTAGAACTCCCTTGATGACCACCACCCTGCGGCCGACCGAGCCGCTTCAGCGCGGTGCCGACGGGGCGCTGTCCCGCCACTACACGGTGTGCGTGAACAGCCGTCCCGTCGGAGCGATACATCTCGCGACCCACCCTTCCTTCGGGCGGACCGTCGCCCAGATCAAGGACCTGCGGATCGAGGAACCGGACCGCGGACGCGGCCGGGGCGCGGTCGCCGCGCTCGCCGCCGAGGAGGTGGCACGGGGCTGGGGCTGCGGGCAGCTGGAGATCAGGGTTCCGGCCGACGCCGCTCCCGCGCTGCGGCTCGCCACCGCGCTCGGGTACGTCCACCGCAATCGCGGCATGGAGAAACGGCTCGGCCCCACCGCGCCCGAACTGCCCGCAGGCAGCCGCAGCAGGCCCATGACGCAGGCCGAGTTCGGCCCGTGGGCGGAGCGCGGCATCAAGGAGTACGCCCGGGACTGGAGCGAGCGCGGGGTGCCCGAGGCCGAGGCGATGGCGAGGTCGCGCAAGGACCACCACCAGCTCGTCACGCGCGGCCTGGCGACCGACGAGGCCCTGTACAGCATCCTGGAGCACGACGGCGTCCGGGTCGGGTTCCTGTGGGTGGAGTTCATCGGCGAGAAGGCGTTCGTCTACGACGTCGAGGCCGAGGAGCCCTTCCGCGGCCGCGGACACGGCCGTTCCCTGATGCTGCTGGCCGAGGGCCAGGCGATCGCCTCCGGGCGGCGCCTCCTCGGTCTGAACGTCTTCGCGGGGAACACACCGGCCGAGCGGCTGTACGAGTCCCTCGGATACGAGACGGTCGGCTACTCGATGTACAAGAGCCTTGTCTGACCAGGAGAGCCTGCGCCGAGGCGGACTCAGCCCTGCCCGGCGAGCAGCCGGTCGGCGATCTCCTCGATCCGCTCGCGCAGCCCGTCCTGGCTCTTGCCGCCGTCGAGACGCTCGCCGCCGATGACGTACGTCGGGGTGCCGGTCACGCCGATCGCCTTGCCCTCGGCCTGGTCGGCGTCCACGATCAGGATGTGCCGGCCGTCGATCAGCGCGGTGTCGAACTCCTCGGCGTCCAGACCCAGTTCACGGGCGATCTCGACCAGGAAGGGTTCTCCCCGACGGTCCAGCTCCTCGACCCGCCCGAGCACGGCCTCCGCGTACTCCCAGCCCTTGCCCTGGTCCAGCGCCTCCTCGGCGGCCTGCGCGGCCGCGAAGGAGTGCTTGTGCTTCTCCAGCGGGAAGTGCCGCAGCCGCAGTTCCAGACGGTCGCCGTAACGGGCCCGCAGGGCGCGCAGGTCGTCCAGGGCGCTGCGGCAGTCGGGGCACTGCAACTCGCACCACACGTCGAGCACGGGGGCGGCGGGGGAGAGGTCGCTCATGCCCCCAGTCTCCCAGCTCCGCCCGACCGCCCCGAATCGCCCCCGGTCACGCTCCCGCCCCGAATCGCCCCCGGTCACGCTCCCGCCCTGAATCGCCGCCGGGACCACTCCCGCCCCGGGGCGCCCCGGTCACGCCCCCGCGCCAGGCCACCGGACTCCTCCGGATCCGTCTGCCTCCTCGGTACGACCCGGACCGGCACCCTGGGAGGAGGCGACCCGGAGATGTCCCTGATGTCCTGCCGGAGGATGGCTAGGCGGGGGCCGGGAGGTGCAGGATGGACAGTGACGAAGTGGCACACAGACTGCCGAACCCCGCCTGGAGGACCGGATGATTGCCGAGACCGTCTGTTCCGCAGTCGCCGCGGCCGGCCTGGGCATCGCGGCGGTCACCGCGTACCGCAAGCGCTTCCTCGCGGCCACCCGCATCGCCGCCTACTCCCTCGTCCCGCTCGGCCTGGTGATGACCGGGGTGGTCGACTGGCTCGCGGACACCGCGTTCAGCCCGACCGCGTGGGCGGGCTTCGGCGTGCTCGGTCTGTCGTGGGTGCTCTTCTCGGCCACGCGCGCGGTGGAGCGCCGCAGGGGCGGCACCCGCAAGGAGCGCAGGGCGGCCCGGGGTGCCCGCTCCCAGGAGGCGGTGGCCCCCACCGCGTCGGCGCCCTCGCTCGGCCCCGCCGCCCGTACGCCGGCCGCGCGTCCCGCGAACAAGCCGCGGGCCGCCGAGCGGCCCACGGACGACTTCAGCGACATCGAGGCCATCCTCAAGAAGCACGGCATATGACCTCCGCAGGACGGACGGAAACGTTCGCAGGGGGATCCAGGCCCGCCCGCAAGTGATCACGAACCGAAACGGACATCACGGAATTCGGCGAACTCCCGCCCATTCCGGGCGTGTTGATCGCGTCGGGGGTGTCGGCTGCGTCATCATCGCGGCGAGATGCTGGACACGACACAGAGCGACGCCGCGCCGCCTCAGGATGAGCCGCGTGGATGCCTTTTCGCCCTTTCCCAGCCACCGCTGATGATCTTCCTTGCGGTGATCGGGTGTCTGCTGCTCATGGCTGCGCTGCACGACCTGCTGCTGCTCTGAGCCGTACCCGTGGTCCCCGGCGCCACCCGCCGGGGATCACGTCGCGTGCTGTGGCCGGGTCAGCCCGCGGCCTCCTTGCGTCGCGCCCGGTACGCGGCCACATGCAGACGGTTTCCGCAGGTCCGGCTGTCGCAGTAGCGCCGTGACCGGTTGCGGGACAGATCGACGAAGGCGCGCCGGCAGTCCGGGGCCTCGCAGCGCCGCAGCCGTTCCTGTTCGCCCGCGACCACGAAGAACGCCAGGGCCATCCCGCAGTCGGCCGCCAGGTGATCGGCGACCGAGGCGCCGGGGGCGAAGTAGTGCACGTGCCAGTCGTAACCGTCGTGGTCGGTGAGTCGCGGCGTGGTGCCCGCGGCGGCGACGAGGTCGTTGATGAGGTTCGCGGCGGCCCGGGCGTCCGGGGCGGCGAAGACGGAGGCGAACCGTCCGCGGATCTTGCGCACCGCCGACAGGTCGAACTCCGAGAGCACCCCGACATCACTGATGTCGTGGTTTCGTACGAAATCTTCCAGTGCCGCGACATCGGGCAGCGCGTCCGGCGCCGCTTCGTCCTCCGGTGCGGTGTTCACCAGATCGACCACGGTGTCGAGGGCGCACCGGGTGTCGTGGGTGATCAGCACGATTCGCTCCCTGGCCTGGGGGTCGGGCGGACGCCCGCCGATGCTGGCCGATGGTAACGGCTCGCAGGGCCCCGGTGGCGGGCCGCACGACAGGCGCCGTGGCTGCGGAGCGCTCCGCAGCCACGGCGCCTGTCATTCTCTATTCGGTTGTGCGAGCCCGAGCCGTCTCCCCGAGTGGACGGCGCCGGGCGGCTCTGTGCGGTCTCGCCCCTAGCTTTCCGCCAGGATGTGCGAGAGCTCCTGATCCAGATCGAAATGGCGGTGCTCGGTGCCCGGGGGCACGGCGGCGTCCGTCCGCTTCAGGAAGGACTCCAGGGCCCGCGCCGGGGCCTCGAGCAACGCCTCGCCCTCAGGGGAGCTCAGGGCGATGCAGACGACGCCCTGACCGTGACTGCGCGACGGCCAGACTCGGACGTCGCCGGTTCCGGTGGGCCGGTGGAGGCCCTCCGCGAGAAGGTCGCGAGCGAAGACCCACTCGACGGTCTCCTCGGCTCCGGTGTGGAAGGTGGCGTGCACGGCGTAGGGGTCGGCCGTGTCGTACCGCAGGCCTGCGGGGACAGGCAGGGAGGACTCGCTCGACACAACGAGGCGCAGGTGCAGCTCGCAGCTGACCGTGGTGTTCATAAGCGCCAGGGCCTTTCGCTCAGTGTGCGCTCGGGGATTCGCACGTCGGCGAAATCGACATGCCACCTACGGTGCCGTTGTAAACCCCTCTGAGTGTTTTGCGTGCCTTTACGTAACTCTTCCGGCCGAGAGCCTCTTCGGGAGGTACGACCATTCCGGTGATCGGTTTCTCTCCGGTAGGGTTTGTCTGTATGAATACGGGGAGTGACGAGCCGCGCGAGGTCGCCGTGGCACCTGACGAGCAGATCGGTCAGAAGCCGGACGAGACGCCGGCCGAACAGGGGCTCGGTTCCAAGGCGCCGGAGTTCATCAAATCGAGGCGCCTGCTGCATCTGAGCTGGCAGGTTCTGGTCTTCGTCATCGGTCTCGCGGTCGTGGTCGCCGGCATCATCATGCTGCCGCTGCCGGGACCCGGCTGGGTCGTGATCTTCGCCGGTATGGCGATCTGGGCGACCGAGTTCGTCTGGGCGCAGCTCGTGCTCCGCTGGACCAAGCGGAAGGTGACCGAGGCGGCCCAGCGGGCCCTCGATCCCAGGGTGCGCCGCCGCAACATCATCCTGACCTCGATCGGCCTGGTGGTCATCGCCGCGATCCTCGGGGTCTACCTCTGGAAGTTCGGCTTCGAGATGCCCTGGAACATCAAGGACCAGTGAGCCGCGCGGGGGAGGGGGCGAGGCGCCGGACTCCGTGAGCTGTGGCTGCGTCGCGGCCGGTCCCCGTTCGCTGTGGCAGGGCACAGCTCCGCGGGAACCCGGGCGCCCGGACCTCGGCGTCAGCTCGCGGGACATGACACAGGGCACCCCGTGACATGGGGTAATGTTCTTCCTGCGTCCGGGCGATTAGCTCAGTGGGAGAGCGCTTCGTTCACACCGAAGAGGTCACTGGTTCGAACCCAGTATCGCCCACCCGGACCGACGGCCCGTCTGCGAGATCGCGGACGGGCCGTCGCCGTGTACGGACGGGCCGTCGGCGTGTGCACGGCCGGACGCCGAGGCTGGGCAGGCCCGCTCCGCCGCGTGAGACGGTCCGCGGCGAGCGGCCCCCGCCGCCCGTCGTTTTCCGGCCGCGCACCGATCTCGTACGAGGGCGTGTGGCCTGTTCGGCCGGTCGATCCGGCGTCCCTCACCTGCGGCATCGTCAGATTCGGCGTCGCGCAAGGCGGTTGGAGGCGCACCGGCCTCTCACCAGACTCTTGAGAAATTCCTGTCCGAATCATTGACGCATCTCCGGGCCCTCCGTAGCTTGTGCCAGCAAGCGCTTACTTGAAACGATTCATGCAGGCGGCGACGCTGCGGGGAGGGGTCCGACCGTGGGAACCAGCAGAAATGTCGAGCGGCGAACGATCTTGAAGGCTGCCGGGGCGACGGCGGCGACGCTGGGGCTGGCCGCGACGACCGGGTGCGGTGGCGACAGCGGCAGTTCCGGGGATGGGACCGTGACACTCCGTTATGCGTGGTGGGGTGGCGAGCCGCGCACCATCGCCATCAAGAAGTCCATCGCGCTCTTCGAGAAGAAGTATCCGAAGATCAAGATCAAGCCTGAATTCACTGATTACGCGGCGTTCTGGGAGAAGTTCCAGACGCAGGCGTCCGGCGGGAATCCGCCGGACGTTTTCCAGAATGCTGTCGGTTTCCTGCGCAAGTACGACAAGCGCGGTGTTCTGCTGGATCTCAAGACGCAGGCGGACGCCGGGAATCTGAGCCTGGACAACTTCCGCAACGGTGTTCTGGCGAACGGTCAGGTCGACGGGAAGCAGCTCGGCGTCCCTGTCGGAGCCAACACCATGGCGCTCGTCATCGACCTCAAGGCCTTCAAGAAGGCGGGCGTCGAGGCCAAGTTCGGCTGGACCTGGGACGAGTACTTCGCCGCGCTCCAGACCGTCCAGGACAAGCTGAAGATCGCCGGGGACACCGGCTATTTCGGCATCATGTACCTCTACGACCTGTATCTGCGTCAGAACGGCAAGGCCTTCTTCACCGAGACGGATCTCGGCTTCACCGAGGACGATCTGACGCAGTGGTGGGCGGACGGCTACAAGCGCGTGAAGTCCGGCCTGGTCGCCGACCCCAAGAAGATCGAGCAGGTCCAGCCCAAGTCGGGCCTCTCGGCCGGTCTCGCCGCCTCCGAGTTCACCTGGGACAACTTCTCCATCCGGTACGAGGGCGAGGGGGCGTCGGACTACGGCCTCGCGCCGATCCCCACCACGGACGGCAAGCAGACCGGCCAGTACCTCGGCTCGCTGATGCTCAGCGCCTTCGCCGGGACCAAGCACCCCGAGGAGGCCGCCCGGTTCATCTCCTTCATGGTCCACGACCCCGAGGTCGGCAAGATCATGGGCTACGACCGAGGCATCCTCGCCACCACCGAGCAGTACGACGCGTTCAAGCCCACCGACCCCAGCAACAAGGGTGTCGCGGCCTACGAGGACGAGGTGGCCAAGGCCGGGGTGCTCGGGAAGATCACCCCGCACCCGTCCGGGGCCGACGTCGTCGAGGCGGCGTTCCTGCGCATCGGCGGCGAGGTCGCCCAGGGCAAGACCAAGCCGGCCGACGCGGCCAAGGCGCTGTTCGGCGAGGCCAAGGCCGCGTTCGCGGGCTGAGGGGACGTACCACCATGACGCTCGTCAAGGAAGCGCCCGTGCGCCCGGCCGGGAAGCGGTCCGCCGCTCCCGTCGCCGGGCGGCACGGGAGGCGCCGTGAGAACCTCGTCGGCTATCTCTTCATGTCGCCCTGGATCGCGGGGTTCCTGCTGCTCACGGCAGGGCCGATGATCGCGTCGCTGTACTACGCGTTCACCCGGTACAACCTGTTCACGCCGCCCGAGTGGGTCGGCCTCGACAACTTCACCACGATGTTCCAGGACCCGCGCTGGCAGAAGTCGGTGGAGGTCACGCTCAAGTACGTCGTCGTGGCCACCCCGCTCAAGCTGCTGCTGGCCCTCGGCGTCGCCATGCTGCTCGCGCAGAAGCGGCGCGGACAGGGCCTGTACCGGGCCGCGTTCTACATGCCGTCGCTCATCGGGGCCAGCGTCTCCGTCGGCTTCGTGTGGCGGGCGCTGTTCTCCGACGACGCGATCGTGGACCGTACGCAGAAGGTCTTCGGCGTCGACGTGGGCGGCTGGATCGGCAACCCGGACTACGTCCTCTACTCCCTGGTGGCCCTGAGTGTCTGGCAGTTCGGGGCGCCGATGGTCATCTTCCTGGCCGGTCTGAAACAGGTCCCGCAGGAGCTGTACGAGGCCGCGGAGATGGACGGGGCCGGGCCCGTGCGGCGGTTCTGGAACATCACCCTGCCGATGATCTCCCCGGTGCTCTTCTTCAACGTGCTGCTGGAGTCCATCCACGCGTTCCAGGTGTTCGGCTCCGCGTACGTCGTCTCCAACACGCAGTGCGGGCCGGCCGACGCCACCCTCGTCTACACCTGCTACCTCTACCAGAAAGGCTTCAAGGAGGCCCAGATGGGCTTCGCCGCCGCCATGGCCTGGACGCTGGTGCTCGCGGTGGCCCTGGTCACGGCGGTTCTGTTCTGGTCGCAGAAGAAATGGGTGCACTACGAGGAGGCCGCCAAGTGACCACCGCCACCAGCCCTGCCGTGCGCACCGCGAACGAGCGGCGGCGCCTCGGATCGCTCGCCTGGCACCTCGGCGCGCTCGTCGTCCTCGCGGTCATCCTGTACCCGGTGATCTGGGTCCTCGGTGCCTCGTTCAAGCCGAGCAAGGACATCATCGCCAGCATCGAGCTGCTGCCGGCCAAGCCGGTGTGGGCGAACTTCTCCGGACTCGCCGACGGCATCTCCGGCATCTCCATCAGCACCTTCTTCCTCAACTCGCTGACCTACGCCGGGCTCGCCGTGGCCGGGGTGGTGCTGTCGAGCTCGCTGACCGCCTACGCCTTCGCCAAGATCAGGTTCGCCGGACGGAACCTGCTGTTCACCCTGATGATCGGCACCCTGCTGCTGCCGTACCACGTCCTGCTCATCCCGCAGTACGTGATGTTCCGCAAGCTGGAACTCGTCGACACGCTGGTGCCGCTCGTGGCCGGCAAGTTCCTCGCCACGGAGGCGTTCTTCGTCTTCCTGATGGTGCAGTTCATGCGCGGGCTGCCACGCGAGCTGGACGAGGCGGCGAAACTCGACGGCTGCGGGCACCTGCGCACCTACTGGTCGATCGTGCTGCCGCTGTGCCGGCCCGCCCTCATCACCAGCGCGATCTTCACCTTCATCAACGCGTGGAACGACTTCATGGGCCCGTTGATCTACCTCAACACCCCCGACAAGTACACCGTCTCCCTCGGCCTGATGATGTTCCGCGACCAGGAAGGCATCTCCAACTACGGCAGCATGATCGCGATGTCGCTGGTGGCGCTGATCCCGGTCATCGCCTTCTTCATGGCCTTCCAGCGCTACCTCATCGACGGCATGGCCACGTCCGGACTGAAGTGAGGCGGTCAGCATGGCGCGAGCACGTGTGAAGGCCCGCAGGGCGTCGGTGTTCGGCGGTGAGCGCTTCGCGGTCTTCGCCGAGGCCCTGCTCACCGGCGTGTGGATCGCCGTGGCCAGTCTCGGGCTGGTCACCTACCCCGCGGCCTTCGCCGCAGGCGCCCGGCATCTGCGGCGCCGCACGGGCCACGAAGGCGGTGGCTGGCGGGAGTTCGTCGCGGACTTCCGTGCGGCCGTGCGCCACGGGTGGCTCGTCGGGCTCGCCGGGTGGGCCGCGGCGGCCGCGGTATGGGTGGACGTCCAGGCCGCCCGGGCCGGGATCCCCGGCGGCCCGCTCGTCGGGGCCGTCGGACTGTTCGCGCTGATCGGCCTCGTGGTGGCCGGGCTGCGCGCCGCGGCGGTCTGGACGCCGGGCGCCTCCTGGCGGGCGCTGCTCGCCGACGCCGTACGGCGGACCGTGCGCGACCCGGCAGGTTCCTTCCTTATCGTCGCCGGGCTGGCGGTCGTTGCCCTGACCGCGGGGTTCCTCGCACCGCTGGCGGTTCCCGTGCTCGGAGCCCTCGCGGCGGCGGCCGTCGCCGTGGAGGAGCGCCACCGGCGCCGCTGACGAGCCCCCGCCCTCACCACAAGGGCGGTGTCGTGCGCACCGCACCCCCTCTGTCATGCCCCTGACCAGCTCGCCCATGGAAAGGAACGGCCATGTCCCCCATCCCCCGCAGGTCCCTCCTCAAAGCCGCCGCAGTCGCCGGAGCCGCCGCGCAGTTCAGCTGGGCGCTAGGGGCCAAGGACGCGCAGGCCGCGCCGAGAGCCGCCGAGGCCGACGACTCACCCGTGACCCTGGACTGGCTCGAGGACGGCGGCCTCGGCGCCGCGCCCGGCTCCACCGTCGGTGTCCCCTGGCCGAGAGGCGTCCACCAGGAGGGCCAGAAGTTCGCGGTCACCGACGCGGACGGCAGGGCTGTACCGGTCCAGTCCTGGCCGCTCGCCTACTGGCCGGACGGATCGCTCAAGTGGACCGCCCACGCCGTCAGTTCGGGCCACGGCAAGCTCTCCCTGACCGCCGGAGAGGCCGCCGTACCCGACAAGAAGGTCACCGTCGACAGAAGCGGCGGCACGGTCACCGTCTCCACCGGGGTCATCACCGCGAAGATCGGCACTTCGGGCGCCACGATCGTCAAGTCCGTCACCCGCGGCTCCACCGAGATCGCCAGGAACGGCCGGCTGGTCCTGATCCGCCAGCCCGAGATCGAGGACGAGGACCAGGGCACGGTCAGGACCGAGCGCTTCGAGGGGGCCGTCTCCGAGGTCACCGTCGAGCAGCCGGGCCCGGTCCGCGCGGTCGTCAGGATCGACGGCAAGCACCGCAAGGGCAAGCGGAGTTGGCTGCCGTTCTCGATCCGCCTCTACTTCTACGCGGGCGCCGACTCCTTCCGCATGGTGCACACGATCACCTACGACGGCACGCAGGAGCCCGGCAAGGCGAGCGGCGACTTCATCCGCGGCCTCGGCGTCCGCTTCACCGTGCCGATGCGCGACCAGGCCTACGACCGCCACATCCGCATCGGCGGCGAGGGCACCGGTCTGCTGCGCGAGGCCGTCAAGGGCATCACCGGACTGCGCCGCGACCCCGGCATCGCCGTGCAGGAGGCCCAGTACGCGGGCCGGAAGCTGCCCGACCCCGCCACCTGGGACCAGCGGGTCACCACCCGGCTCCAGTACATCCCCGAGTGGGGCGACTACACCCTCTCCCAGCTCTCCGCCGACGGCTTCACCCTGCGCAAGCGCACCAAGAAGGGCCACGGCTGGATCGGCGCCGGCGGCGGGCGGCGGGCCTCCGGATTCGGCTACGTCGGTGGCGCGAGCGGCGGACTCTCCTTCGGACTGCGGGACTTCTGGGAACGTCACCCCTCCCAGCTCGACATCCGCGACGCCCAGACCGACGAGGCCGAGGTCACCCTCTGGCTCTGGTCGCCCGAGGCCCAGCCCATGGACCTGCGCTTCTACCACGACGGCATGGGCCAGGACACCTTCGCCGAACAGCTCGAAGGCCTCAACATCACCTACGAGGACTACGAACCCGAGTTCGGCACGCCCTACGGCATCGCCCGCACCTCGGAACTGCTGTTCTGGGCCAACGAGTCCACGCCCACGCCCGAGACCTTTGCCGAACAGGTCGCGGCCGTACGGGTGTTGCCGCAGCTCGCCGCGCCGCCGAAGCAGCTCATCAAGGCGAAGGTCTTCGGGCCGGGCCTGTACTCCGAGCCCGACCGCTCCACCCCGGCCAAGGCGAGGATCGAGGACCACCTCGACTTCCTCTTCACCTACTACAAGGACCAGGTGGAGCAACGCCGTTGGTACGGCTTCTGGGACCACGGCGACATCATGCACACCTACGACACCGTCCGGCACCAGTGGCGCTACGACATCGGCGGCTACGCCTGGGACAACTCCGAACTGTCGCCCGACCTCTGGCTCTGGTTCGCCTACCTCAGGTCCGGCCGGGCGGACATCTTCCGGTTCGCCGAGTCCATGACCCGGCACACCGGCGAGGTCGACGTCTACCACCTGGGCAAGTGGGCGGGCCTCGGCACCCGGCACGGTGTCCAGCACTACGCCGACAGCGCCAAGCAGCAGCGCATCGCCAACACGACGTACCGTCGCTACTACTACTTCCTCACCGCGGACGAGCGGGTCGGCGACCTCATGCACGCCAACGTCGACTCCGACGAGACGTTCCTCGTACTCGACCCGCTGCGCAAGGTACGCACCGATCCGTACACGCCCGACCGGCACGCCCTGTCGATCGGCTTCGGCACGGACTGGAGCGGGCTGGTGTCGGCGTGGCTGACCGAGTGGGAGCGCAAGGGGCCCAAGTGGGAGAAGGCCAAGGCGCGCGTGCTGTCGACGATGGAGGGCATCGCCGCCCAGCCCAACGGGTTCGTGCAGGGCGGTGGGCTCTACGACCTCGACACCGGACGCTTCGCCGTGGCCTCGGCACCCGTCGTGGGCGTGTCCCATCTGTCCGCGGTGTTCGGGCTCAACGAGCTGTGCGCCGAGCTGATCGACCTCGTCGACATGCCGAAGTTCAACGAGGCGTACTTCGACTACTGCCGCTACTTCAACGCCACGAAGGCCGAGCAGGCGGCGCGGTACGGGTCCAACTTCGGGACACTGCTGCTGTTCCAGGGGCACTCGCGGCTCGACGCGTACGCGGCGGTCAAGACCGGGGACGCGAAGCTGGCCGCCCGGGCGTGGGACAAGTTCTACAACTCCGACGGCTACAAGGAGTCGGCGCCGTGGAAGACGGAGGCGTTGAGCGGGCCGGTGGCTCTGGTGGCGGGTAGTGAGGCGGCCTGGGTGTCGACCAATGACACCGCTCTGTACGGGCTCGCCGCCATTGAGAATCTGGCGCTTCTCGGGGAGAGAATGCCGTCGTAGGGGCTGAGGCGGTGGGGAACTGCGCGTCCGTTGTGACTGGTCGCGCAGTTCCCCGCGCCCCTGAGGGAGTCAGCTCATCCTTCCTAGGATGTCCCGCATTCTTCGGACATCCCTGATGCGTCGCTCGTACGTCGCTCCCAGGGCGAGGAGCAGGAGGCCTGCCAGCGCCGGGGGGACCCAGCGGGGGAGGGCGTCGGCCATCTGGACGATGTACGGGGCCAGTTCATGGAGGGCGTCCAGGGTCAGGACCGAGCCGCCCAGGACCAGGGGGGCCTGGAGGCTGTAGCCGCCGCCCATCAGGGTGAGGGACAGCGCCGCCAGGCCCAGGAGCAGCGGGCGGGTCCAGTCGGGGTCGCCCCAGGCCGTGACCAGGCTCGGCAGGAGAGTGGCGGCCAGACCCGGGCCGTACGCCGTCCAGGACGAGGTCTCCGGGACGCGCCGCCTGCGGAGGTGGCCGACGAGCAGGGCCGGGATCGTGACCGGGAGTGTGTACGCCTCGGGGGTGCCGACCTCCCAGGCCGCCAGCCGGACCCAGGTCGCCAGGAGGAACAGGGCGGCGGCCGCGTAGCCGAGGGGACGGCGGTCCTCGCGGATCGCCGTACCCGCGCTGATCACCGCACACAGGGCCAGGACCAGGGCGAGCATCGGGAGGTCGGTCACGGCCATGCCGATCGCCACGAGCGCGGTCGCCGCTCCCGTCACTTCGATCGGCACGGTCGCGGGGGAGTCGCCGAGCCGCCAGGCCAGCAGGGCCGCGGCCGCCGGGACCGTCAGGACGAGCAGGGCCGTGTGCGGGGCCGACCAGTCGGCGGCGGCGCCGGTCGCACAGGCGAGGGCGACGGCGTATCCGAGGGCGGTCGGCGCTGTGACGGCCGCGGCCCGCCAGGAGGCCGCCGCGAACAGCACGACCAGGGCGCCCAGTGTGACGAGGGTCGCCGGCTGGGTGGCGAGGGACAGGAGGGCGAGACTCGCGGAGGCGACCAGCGCCGGGACGAGCTCGACGGGCCGGGACCGCCACACGGCCACCGCAAGGGCACCCGCGGTCGTCGCACCCTGGATCAACAGGCCTGCCGCGTAGGGCAGTTCCAGTACCGCCGGGACGGTGAGGAGCGCGGACCAGACCAGGATCGGAGCGGCCGTCAGTGCCCTCGGACGCCAGGTCGTGTCGCGAACGGCCAGGAACAGGACGCCGGCCAGGGCCGCCAGGACCAGCGGGACCGTCCCGGCGTACGGCGGCCAGGTCAGGTTGGCGGTCACCGCGGCGCGGGCGTCCGGCGGGGTACCGGTCCACGCCTGCGAGGCCCAGGAGAGCGGCCCCAGCACGACCACGCCGACCACGGGCAGCGTCCACAGGAGGGACAGCGCCTGCACCGCACCGGACGCCCACAGCAGACCCCGCCGTACCGTCTCCGGCAGCCGGTCGGCCCGGAGCGCCGCCAACAGGGCGATGCCGAAGGCCAGATGGACCGGGACCGTCCACACCGCGGGCAGCGCGGACCGGGCCACGCCGCCGAGGGCGGCCACCGTGAGCAGACCGGCGGTGAGGGCGAGACCGAGGGAGTGCTCGGCACCGGGCACGCGGGTCGGCGTACGGCTGCCCTGCCAGGCGGCGCCCAGCGCGATCGCGCTCGCGAGGAGGAGGAGCGCCGCCGCCCGTGCGGCGGCGCTCGGGCCAGAGGCCGTCCAGGTCAGCCAGCCGGCCGCCAGTGTGCCCGCGGCGCCCACGCCGTACGCGCCGATCGTGGCGATCACGCGGACGGACCGGCGCGTCACCCGCAGCGCCAGGACGGTGTCGGAGACGGCCGTCACGAGAAGCGCTGCCGTGAGCCCGTAGGAGCCGGCGTCGGCCGCGATCGCCCAGAAGAACAGCGGGAGTTGGGCCGCGACCACGGCGGCCGGGCGGGGCAGGCGCAGGGTGTCGGCGCCCGGCAGGAAGCCGTAAGCGCACCACGAACCCGCCAGCAGCGCGGAGACGACCGCCGTGTAGGGCGCGCCGGCGGTCTCCGAGAACACCGCTCCGTGCAGGGCGACCGCGTCCAGGACCGTCAGGGCCAGGCCCAGGCCCGCCACCGACTCGGCCGTCGAGCGCAGCCCGTGCTTCAGCAGGAGCAGCGGGGAGCCGAGCGCCGCCACGGTGACCGCGCCGAGTACCAGGGCCCGGCCGGTGATCGCCAGGTGGCCCCAGCTGACCAGCGTGAACACCATCGCCGCGACCGTGAGCAGGGTGCCGCCGAGGATCAGGAGCACGTTCTGCACGCTCGGTGCGCTCGCGTCGGGGCGGGGAGCTGCGGCGGGCGTCGAACCGGGCGGCCTCGGCGCCTGCCACTGCGGCCGGTGCGACGGGCGGGCCTGAGGCGCCTGGAGCTGCTGGAGCGCGGCGACCAGCCAGGCCCGACGGGTCAGCAACTGGGTGCGGCGCGCGTCCAGTTGCCACAGCTCGGCGTCGATGAGCCGCAGCTCCTCGGCCGGGGGCGGGGTGTTCGTCATGTCCTGAAGTGTGGGCTGGCTCACGGCGGGCGACATGAGTACGCGTACTCAAGAGCTACTCGGATCCGATGCCAGACTCTCCCCATGGACTGGTGCCACTACCGTTTCCGCAGCCTGTGGGCCCTGCCCGCGAAGCCCGCCGCCGTCTACGACGCGCTGGAGCGTGCCGAGGACTACCCCCGCTGGTGGCCGCAGGTCCGCGAGGTACGACGGCTCGACGACACCAGCGGCCTCATCACCATCCGCGCCACGCTGCCGTACGACCTGGTCTTCACGGCCCGCGAGGTGCGGCGCGACCGGGAGGCCGGCGTGCTGGAGATCGCGATGGAGGGGGACCTGGAGGGCTGGGCGCGCTGGACCCTCACCGCGGACGGCGAGGGCACGCTCGCCCGCTACGACCAGGTCACCGAGGTCAACAAGCCGCTGCTCCGGCGTTTCGCGGTGCCCGGACGGCCCGTCTTCCTGGCCAACCACCGGCTGATGATGCGCGCCGGCCGGCGGGGTCTTGTCGCCTACTTGGAAGCGGTTTGAAGGAAGGCCGCGGGGACCTGTATTGTTCAGTGCGTTCCCGGGCGATTAGCTCAGTGGGAGAGCGCTTCGTTCACACCGAAGAGGTCACTGGTTCGAACCCAGTATCGCCCACCGGGAAAGGCCGGTCCGTCACAGACGGACCGGCTTTCTTCATGAACAGGTCCGCTTCATGGATGTCTTCATGAAGCGGTTTTCTTCACGCCGCCGCCGGCAGGTCCGGTCGCAGCGGCCACGCCGGGTCCACCAGTTCCTCCTGGCCGCTGCGCGCGAACCACGCCTGGAGGCCCCGGGCCTGGGCCGCATGCCAGACCGCCTGGAGGTTGTGCAGCTCCGCGGGTGCGAGCCGCTCCAGCCGGGCGGCGAAACGGCGCCCCAGGGCCCGTACGACATCCAGCGCCGCCTGCGCGTCGGCCGCCGCGTCGTGCGCGCCCTCCAGCTCCACGCCGTAGTGCGCGCAGAGGTCGGTGAGAGTGCGGCGGCCCTTGCGGTAGCGGTCCAGATGCTTGTCGAGGACCCGCGGATCCAGCACCAGCAGCGGTGAGGTGTCCAGCCAGCGGTCCAGGGACGAGGCGCGGTGGCGGCGCAACTCCCGGTCCAGCAGCGTCAGATCGAACGGTGCGTTCATCACCACCAGCGGACGGCCCGCCACCGCCTGCTCCGCCAGCACCTCGGCTATCTCGAACATCACCGGCGCCGGCCAGCGGCCGTTGCGCTGGAGATGCTCGTCCGTCAGCCCGTGCACCGCCGTCGCCCCAGCGGGCACCGGTACACCCGGATTGACCAGCCACCGGCTCACCCGTGGCCGGGTGCCCGCCGCGTCCTGGACGACGACGGCGGCCGACACGATCCGGTCGGTCTCGACGTCCACGCCCGTGGTCTCCGTGTCGAAAGCGGCCAGGGGCCCTTCGTACCAGCACGTCATACCTACACAACCCCTCGTTCACCCACGGCAGCTGACGCCCCGTCTTCTGCCAGTTTGGTGATACCCGGGCTGTTTGCGCCGTACGCCGGAAGGACACAACAGGAGTACGGGTCTTTGCAGTTCAGCGGCCCGGTGTGCGATTCATGTGGCCCCTGTGCGGGCATGTCACTTGGCTTGGAAGGCTGTTGGTCATGGCGATAGCGCAGCCCGAGCGGGGCGGGCTGCTGCCCGAACGTACGGGACCCCTTCGCGGCACGCTCGCCACCACCGCCTGCATGGAGACCTTGCAGGTGGGATATCTGCACGCCGTCGCGGCGGCGGCCGGCTGCTCGCTGTCCCAGCCCTTCCCGGACAACGGCATCGACTGGCACGTCAGCCACGGCTCGCCCGGACACACCGTCGACGACGAGGTCACCATCAAGGTGCAGCTCAAGTGCACCTACCAGATCGCGCCCAACCCCCCGGGCCGCTTCTTCTCCTTCACCCTCGACAACGACCACCTGCGCAAACTCGCCCGCACCCCGGTGTCGGTCCACAAGATCCTGGTGGTCATGCTCGTGCCGAGAACCCAGGACGACTGGCTGCGCGCCAGCCACGACCGCCTCGACCTCCGGCACTGCTGCTACTGGGTCAACCTGGCCGGCCACCCGATCACCGGCCGCACTCGGACCACCGTGCGGATCCCCACCAACCGCATCTTCGACGACCGGGCCCTGTGCGAGATCATGACGCGGGTCGGGACGGGAGGCAGACCATGACCCACCGCCCGACCGAGGAGCCACTGCGCGCGGTACGCCCCCACCCGGAGGCCCACTGGGACCGTCCGCCGAACCCCGACGAGGTCGACCCCGCCGTCCTGAGCGCCCTGCTGCACCGGCACGGCTGGCAGCGGCGCGGCGGTGCCCCCGGGCGCTACGGCCGCTGGACGCCACCGGGACCGGGTGCGAGCGGGACCAGCCTCCTCGTCCCCGAGAGCCGCGCCTTCCCGGACAGCGGGGACCTCCTCGGCGAGGCCCTGGTCGCCCTGTCCCGCAGCGGCACGCCCTCCGCGCGCGAGGTCCTCGTCGGCCTTGCCGTGCCCAGCGACGAGATCCGCTGGTGGCGGGACGTCCCGAGCGGCCCCGCCGACGCCGCGCCCTGGACCGTCGAGGAGCACCTGCGCACCGCCGCCCGCCAGACCCTGCTCGCCGGCGCCCTCGCCACCCGCGCGCGGGCCGGCTACTACGGCGCCCGCTACCGCCGTACGGCAGCCGCCGCCCTGGACAACGTCCTGGTCGGCCCGGCCACGGGCGGCCGCCGGCTCACCGCCTTCGTGCCCGTCGGCACCGGCCGGCCGCTCGCCGTCCGGCTCCACCAGGCGCTCTACGCCGCCCGCGAGGCCATCGACTACCAGCGGGCCACCGGCGGCATGGACGCCTTCGACGGGGCCGTCGAGGCGGGCGTCAGCCGGGAACTCACCGAGGCGCTGATCGCGCTGGTGCGCGGCACGGAGGGCGCCCGGATCGCCGTCGAATGGGCGCCCGCGGCCGGGGTGCCCGAAGGGTGCGCCGCGCGCTCCGAGGCCGTCGAGTTCTCGCCGGGCGACCTGCCCGTGCTGCGTGAGGCGGGGGCCCGCTTCCTGCGCGAGGAGCCCTCCGTGCCGGTCCGGATCACCGGCACAGTCGTGCGGATGCGCAGGTCGGGCCCGCGCGGGGACGGGTCGGTACGGCTGCGGGTGATCGCCGGCGCCGAGATCCCGCACCTCAGGCTGACCCTGGACGAGGAGGCCTACCGGATCGCCGGGCAGGCCCACCTCGTCGGGCTGCCGGTGCGGGTGCACGGCCGGCTGGAGAGCCGGGGCGGCTTCCGCAGGCTCACCGGGGCCACCGGAGTGGCACCCGTGCAGGTCGAGGAGGCCGAGCGGGACCGGCTGATGAAGTCCCTCCAGGAGAATCTCGACTTCTTCGAGGAGGCCTGCGGCGAGCCCGCCGAGGAGTCCTTCCCAGAGGACTGATTTCGCGGAGGTGGGGGCCGGGTCGGTACGATCCCCTATTGCGCGCGCTCCCGGTATGGGCGCCGCATCCACCTTCAGTCAGGAGAGACCGGTGTCAGACGTCCGTGTGATCATCCAACGCGATTCCGAGCGGGAAGAGCGCGTGGTGACGACGGGCACTACGGCCGCCGAGCTCTTCGCCGGCGAGCGCTCGATCGTCGCCGCGCGCGTGGGAGGCGAGCTCAAGGACCTCGCCTACTCGCCGGCCGAGGGCGAGGTCGTGGAGTCGGTCGAGATCTCCTCCGAGGACGGTCTGAACATCCTGCGCCACTCCACCGCGCACGTCATGGCGCAGGCCGTGCAGGAGCTGTTCCCCGAGGCCAAGCTCGGCATCGGCCCGCCGGTCAAGGACGGCTTCTACTACGACTTCGACGTCGAGAAGCCGTTCACGCCCGAGGATCTCAAGGCCATCGAGAAGAAGATGCAGGAGATCCAGAAGCGGGGGCAGAAGTTCTCCCGCCGCGTGGTGACCGACGAGGCGGCCCGCGAGGAGCTCGCGAACGAGCCGTACAAGCTCGAACTGATCGGCCTCAAGGGCTCGGCCTCCTCGGACGACGGCGCGGACGTCGAGGTCGGCTCCGGTGAGCTGACGATCTACGACAACCTCGACGCCAAGACCGGCGACCTGTGCTGGAAGGACCTCTGCCGCGGTCCCCACCTGCCGTCGACCCGCGCGATCCCGGCCTTCAAGCTGATGCGCAACGCGGCCGCCTACTGGCGCGGCAGCGAGAAGAACCCAATGCTCCAGCGCATCTACGGCACCGCGTGGCCGACCAAGGACGAACTGAAGGCGCACCTCGACTTCCTCGCCGAGGCCGAGAAGCGCGACCACCGCAAGCTCGGCTCCGAGCTCGATTTGTTCTCCATCCCGGAGCAGATCGGCTCCGGCCTCGCCGTCTTCCACCCCAAGGGCGGCATCATCCGCCGGGTCATGGAGGACTACTCGCGCCGCCGCCACGAGGAGGAGGGCTACGAGTTCGTCTACACCCCGCACGCGACGAAGGGGAAGCTCTTCGAGCAGTCCGGGCACCTGGACTGGTACGCCGACGGCATGTACCCGCCCATGCAGCTCGACGAGGGCGTGGACTACTACCTCAAGCCCATGAACTGCCCGATGCACAACCTGATCTTCGACGCGCGCGGCCGCTCCTACCGTGAACTGCCGCTGCGACTCTTCGAGTTCGGGACCGTGTACCGGTACGAGAAGTCGGGCGTCGTGCACGGCCTCACGCGTGCGCGTGGCTTCACGCAGGACGACGCGCACATCTACTGCACCCGTGAGCAGATGTCGGAGGAGCTCGACAAGACGCTCACCTTCGTCCTCGGCCTGCTGCGCGACTACGGCCTGACCGACTTCTACCTGGAGCTGTCCACCAAGGACCCGGAGAAGTTCGTCGGCTCGGACGAGGTCTGGGAGGAGGCGACCGAGACCCTGCGCCAGGTCGCCGAGAAGCAGGGCCTGCCGCTGGTTCCCGACCCGGGCGGCGCTGCCTTCTACGGCCCGAAGATCTCCGTCCAGACCAAGGACGCGATCGGCCGGACCTGGCAGATGTCGACGATCCAGCTGGACTTCAACCTGCCGGAGCGCTTCGAGCTGGAGTACACCTCGCCCGACGGCTCCAAGCAGCGGCCGGTCATGATCCACCGCGCGCTGTTCGGCTCCATCGAGCGGTTCTTCGCGGTGCTCCTGGAGCACTACGCGGGCGCGTTCCCGGCGTGGCTGGCCCCGGTCCAGGCGGTCGGCATCCCGATCGGCGACACGCACGTCGAGTACCTGGAGAAGTTCGCGGCCGCGGCCAGGAAGCAGGGCCTGCGCGTCGAGGTGGACTCCTCCTCCGACCGGATGCAGAAGAAGATCCGCAACGCCCAGAAGCAGAAGGTGCCCTTCATGGTCATCGCGGGCGACGAGGACATGTCCGCCGGCTCGGTGTCCTTCCGGTACCGCGACGGCTCGCAGGAGAACGGCATCCCCTTCGACGAGGCCATCGCGAAGATCGCGAAGGTCGTGGCGGAGCGGGCGCAGGTCTGACGTTCCGTACGCCGGACGTTCCGTACGGCGGGGCCCCCGGGGAGATCAGATCCCCGGGGGCCTTTCGTCGTCTTCGCGGGCGAACACCTGGAGCAGCCAGGACGCGAAGGTGCCGGTGACGGCGCCCAGCAGGGCGAGGCCGATCACCATCACGCCGACCGCGATCAGGCGTCCGAGCGGAGTGACCGGGACCACGTCGCCGTAGCCGACGGTGGTGAGGGTGGCGCAGGTCCACCAGACGGCGTCGCCGAAGGTGGGCATGGTCGTGCCGGGGGCGTCGCGTTCCTGCTGGAAGACGGCCAGGGCGCCGGTGAAGCCCAGCAGCAGGGTCGACAGGCCGGAATAGACGATCACGCGCGCGTGCAGGGCGAGCCGGGGGCGGCCGTGCCGGCGCTGCACTGCCTCGTACACCTTGACGACCCTGAGGGGGCGCAGCAGCGGCAGGAGCAGCACCACGGTGTCCAGCAGGTGCGTCCGTACGAAGCCCAGGCGCCGCCCGCTGAGACGCCAGCGCACGGCGTAGTCGACGGTGAACACGCCCCAGGCGGCGAAGGTCACGGTCAGACAGACATCCAGCAGGGTGTCGGGGAGGCCGGGAGCCAGGACGCGGAGGGCGTACGAGGCGAGGAAGGCCAGCGACGCGATGCCGAGGGGGATCTCGGAGCCGCGCTCCCAGCGGGTCAGGCGAGCGGCGCGGTCATGGCCCTCGGGCCCGTCACTGTGCGGGTGTGTGCCGGTGTCGTCGTCCACGTGCCCAGCTTGGCCCGGGCCGCTTTTCGCACAACCCCGCCGACACGGCGCGAACGGGCGAAGCCATATGCTGCATGGCATGACGAGTGAGCCGGAGCAGCAGTTGGGAGTGGGGACGCAGGACGCGTTCCAGCGTCTGTGGACACCCCACCGGATGGCCTACATCCAGGGTGAGAACAAGCCGACCGGCCCGGGTGCCGACGACGGCTGTCCCTTCTGCTCGATCCCGGCCAAGTCCGACGAGGACGGCCTGATCGTCCGCCGCGGTGAACTGGTGTACGCGGTGCTCAACCTCTACCCGTACACCGGCGGCCACCTCATGGTCGTGCCCTACCGTCATGTGGCCGACTACACCGAACTCACCGAACCGGAGACCGCCGAGCTGGCCGCGCTCACCAAGCAGGCGATGACGGCCCTGCGCACGGCCTCCGGCGCACACGGCTTCAACATCGGCATGAACCAGGGCACGGTCGCGGGCGCGGGCATCGCCGCCCACCTCCACCAGCACATCGTCCCCCGCTGGGGAGGCGACACGAACTTCATGCCGGTCGTCGGCCACACGAAGGTGCTGCCGCAGCTGCTGGGCGACACCCGCAAGATGCTGTCGGAGGCCTGGCCGGCTTCAGGCAGCCCGTCCGGCGTTTGAGGACGAGGCCGTAAGGCCGAAGGGGGTCTGGGGGCGCAGCCCCCAGGGACCGCACCCCAGACCCACCCGCACGCCGAAGTCGGCCCAACCGCCGGAGGCCTACGCGTCGTAGACGTCCGCCTTGCGCGGCGACACATCCTGCACCTGCGTGCTCAGGAACCCCGCGCGCGTGCCGAACTTCTCGGTGTCCACGCCGTTCTCCGCCAGGACCCGTATCGCCGCGGAGTGCACGACCCGCAGGACCGGAGTCGCGGCGCGCAGCGCGTCGTCGGCCATGAAGCGGTGCCGCCACGGCCGGTCCGCCCAGGCGTGCCGGAGACCGAACGGCTCGGGCAGGGCGAGCGAGCCGCCGAGCCAGTTGAGCAGCGGAGGATACCGGGTCAGCGGAGCCCGGGCGGCGAGACGGACCACCTCGTCGGCGTCGACCAGCGGGAGCTTGATCTTCCGGGTCTCCCAGAACCGGATCGACTTGGCGACCTCCTTCTCCTTGGCCGCCGGCTTCGAGGTGAACAGTCCGTGCACGGGCCCCAGCGCGTGCCCGGTGACCTCGATGCGCAGTGTCTCGTGCAGCACGGTCACGGTGATCAGCATGGTGAGGACCAGCTGGCCCTCCCACAGCGTCCACTGCACGCCCAGGTAGTGCCGGTCGCCGCCGCCGAACTGCTGCTTGTTGCAGATGTCCTGTATCGCGTGGCTCTTGACCTGGTACGCGTCCACGTCGGTGCCGCCGGGCCGGGACACCTCCTTGGAGCCTTCCGCGATCGGGGTGACGATCCAGTGCCGTACGGTCGGCTTCGGGAAGCCGCCGGTGTTGATGGTGTTGCGCTCCAGCATCCGCAGCTGGTCGTGGATGGAGCGGATGACGTCCCAGCTGCGGAAGGGGTGGATCTCCCGGGTGGGGTCGGCGGAGACCAGGTCCTCGGCCAGCTGCCAGCTGCCCCAGCGGGTGCCCATGCCGAGTATCCCCTTGGGCCCGGCGTAGAAGACCGAGTTGGACTGCTGCTCGGCGCTGAGCTGGGCCAGGGACTGGCGCAGTTGCTCGGCCGCGGTCTCACCGGGGTTGCTCGGCACCGCCTCGGGCACCTTGGCGCCGACGCTGCTGCCGGCCAGCAGACTGGACCAGCGTTCCCGCAGATCCGTCGCGGTGCGCTCGCAGATCTGCTTGGCCCAGAACCAGCCGACCACGGGCAGGACCACGCACGCGCGTGCGTACCAGCCCCAGAAGCCGGCGAACGGCATCTTGATCAGGAAGAGCACGGCGAGCGCGCCCACCGCGACCAGCAGCGCGGTGGCGAGCGCCCCGGCCTGCTTGTCCTCGCGCCGGGCGACGTTGGTGCGCAGGGTGAAGATCAGCAGCCAGACCAGGAGGCCGGGCAGGAAGAGCAGCCCGCACAGCACCATGACGGCGGTCAGCCAGTTGTCCCGGTCCCGGCGGATGTTGTTGGCCGCGAGGCAGTGCTCGACCACGACCTGCGGCTCCGCGCCGAAGGACTGGATGAGGGGCTTGCGGCCCTTTCCGAGCATGCGGATGATCACCGCCGTGGAGAATGCCTCGCCCAGGTTGGGGCGGAAGATCCTCGCCCACTTGCGGCCGCCTTTGACGGCAGACTCGTGCCATTCGTTGTTGGCCTTGAGGATCTCCTCCACCGGACTGTCCCGATAGGCCGCCGAGGCCAGCGCGAAGGTGGCCGTCTGTGCCTCGTCACCCGTGCGCGGCACCTGCGGACCGAAGATGTCCGCGTAACCGCCGTCAACGGTCATTCCCGCCCCCGATCGCCGCCGGACTCACCCACTGCGGCCTTCCCGACTTCCGTACTCCGCACACCTGTTGATCAGGTCATCAGCGTATCTGTCGGCGCTGACATTAGTCGGCGGACGGCCGAAGCCGCCCGCCGAATCGGAAGGAAGGGTTCCGTACGGGTCACTTGTGGGGCGCGGAACGCCACCTGCGCGCCGCCGGAAGCCACTTGTCCCCGGTCTCGCACCAACTACGAGGCTTCACGCGCCTCTTCACGGATCCTCTCGGCGATCTGCGGCGGCATGGGTTCGTGCCGCGCGTAGGAACGGCTGAAACGCGCGGTGCCGTGCGACAGGGACCTCAGGTCGACCGCGTACCGGCCGATCTCGATCTCGGGCACCTCGGCCTTGATCAGCGTGCGTCCGCCGTTGGTCTGCTCGGTGCCGAGCACCCGGCCCCGCCGCCCGGACAGGTCGCTCATCACGGTGCCCACGTAGTCGTCGCCGACCAGCACGGACACCTCGGCGACCGGCTCCAGCAGATGGATGCGCGCCTCCGCCGCGGCCTCCCTGAGCGCCAGCGCTCCGGCGGTCTGGAACGCGGCGTCCGAGGAGTCCACGGAGTGCGCCTTGCCGTCCAGGAGCGTCACCCGCACGTCGATGAGCTCGTGTCCGGTCGCGACCCCCTTGGCGGCCTGCGCCCGGATCCCCTTCTCGACGGACGGGATGAACTGCCGCGGCACCGCGCCGCCGACGACCTTGTCCACGAACTCGATGCCCGAACCGCCCGGCAGGGGCTCCACCTCGATCTCGCAGATGGCGAACTGCCCGTGCCCGCCGGACTGCTTCACGTGCCGCCCGCGCCCCGCCGCCTTCTCGGCGAACGTCTCCCGCAGCGACACCCGGTGCGGTACGACGTCCACCTGCACGCCGTACCGGCTGCGCAGCCGCTCCAGTGCCACGTCGGCGTGCGCCTCGCCCAGGCACCACAGCACCACCTGGTGGGTGTCCTGGTTCTGTTCGAGCCGCATGGTCGGGTCCTCGGCGACCAGCCGGGCCAGGCCCTGGGAGAGCTTGTCCTCGTCCGCCTTGCTGTGCGCCTGGATGGCCAGCGGCAGCAGCGGGTCGGGCATCTCCCACGGCTCCATGAGTAGCGGGTCGTCCTTGGCGGAGAGCGTGTCGCCGGTCTCCGCGCGGCTGAGCTTGGCCACGCACGCGAGGTCGCCCGCGATGCAGTGCGAGAGCTGCCGCTGCTGCTTGCCGAAGGGCGCGGACAGGGCGCCGATGCGCTCGTCGACGTCGTGGTCCTCGTGCCCGCGGTCGGCGAGCCCGTGCCCGGAGACATGGACCGTCTCGTCCGGGCGCAGGGTCCCGGAGAAGACCCGCACCAGCGAGATGCGGCCGACGTACGGGTCGGACGCGGTCTTCACGACCTCCGCGACCAGTGGTCCCTCGGTGTCGCACGCCTTGATCTCGCGCGGCTTGCCGTCGATGGTCGTCACGCCCGGTGTGGGGTGCTCGAAGGGCGTCGGGAAGCCGCCCGTGACCAGCTCCAGCAGCTCGACCGTGCCGAGGCCCTGCTTGGCGCCCTCGGCGGCCGGCGCGGCGGCCAGGACCGGATGGAACACCCCGCGCGCGACGGCCCGCTCCAGGTCCTCCACGAGCGTCTTGAAGTCGATCTCCTCGCCGCCCAGATAGCGGTCCATGAGGGTCTCGTCCTCGCTCTCCGAGATGATCCCCTCGATGAGCCGGTTGCGGGCCTCCTCGATCTCCGGCAGCAGCTCCTCGCCGGGCTCGGACTCCTTGCGCTCCCCGGACGAGTAGTCGAACAGCTTCTGCGACAGCAGGCCGGTCAGACCGGTCACGGGCGCGTGCCCGTCCGGCCCCTGCGGGCCGTGCAGAGGCAGGTAGAGCGGCAGGACGGCGTCGGGGTCGTCGCCGCCGAAGGTCTCCGCGCAGATCCGGGTCATCTCCTCGAAGTCCGCCCGCGCGGCCTCCAGATGCGTGACGACGATGGCCCGGGGCATCCCGACGGCCGCGCACTCCTCCCACACCATGCGCGTGGAGCCGTCCACCCCGTCCGAGGCCGAGACGACGAAAAGGGCCGCGTCCGCGGCTCGCAGACCGGCCCTGAGCTCCCCGACGAAGTCGGCGTATCCGGGGGTGTCCAGAAGGTTGATCTTGTACCCGTCCCATTCGACGGGCACCAGGGAGAGCTGTACCGAGCGCTGCTGCCGGTGCTCGATCTCGTCGTAGTCCGAGACGGTGCCGCCGTCCTCCACGCGGCCCGCCCGGTTCACCGCCCCCGCCGTCAGCGCGAGAGCTTCCACCAATGTCGTCTTGCCCGAACCGGAGTGGCCGACCAGCACCACATTCCGTACGGACGCGGGGTGGTCGGCCGCTGCTGCCCTGCCGGCGGCTCCGGGGTGTGCGTTCGCCTTGTCGCCCATGGCCTTGCCTCCCGTGCACGGTGAGGTCATCTGTGGGCGCGGACATGCGGACCCGCGTGCGGTGCGGCTCCGGTGACGCCCGCGGTCCTTCGAGCTTTCCACTCCCGTCACGGTGCGTCCATACGACGGACGCGATCCCGCCGCGGTCCGGGGCGGCACGTCCGTGACAGACGCTCCGGGTGCCCGGCCGCCGCCCACGCGCGCGCGTGGCTACGATGGGCCAGCCGGTGGCCAGCAGGGGCCGAGCCGGCCACACCGACCGTCGGGAAGGCCATGCTGAACAAGTACGCGCGTGCATTCTTCACGCGTGTCCTCACCCCGTTCGCCTCATTTCTGATCAGAAGGGGCGTCAGCCCCGACACGGTCACGCTCCTCGGCACGGCGGGCGTGATGGCGGGCGCGCTGGTCTTCTACCCCATGGGCGAGTTCTTCTGGGGCACGGTCGTGATCACGCTGTTCGTGTTCTCCGACCTCGTCGACGGCAACATGGCCCGCCAGCTCGGCCGCTCCAGCCGCTGGGGCGCCTTCCTCGACTCCACGCTCGACCGCGTCGCCGACGGCGCGATCTTCGGCGGCTTCGCCCTCTGGTACGCCGGGGGCGGCGACGACATCGCCCTGTGCGCGGTCTCCATCTTCTGCCTGGCCAGCGGCCAGGTGGTGTCGTACACCAAGGCCCGGGGCGAGTCGATCGGACTGCCGGTCGCCGTCAACGGCCTCGTGGAACGCGCCGAGCGCCTGGTGATCTCCCTGGTCGCGGCCGGTCTCTCCGGGCTCCACAAGTTCGGTGTGCCGGGCATCCAGTACCTGCTGCCGGTCGCCCTGTGGATCGTCGCCGTCGGCAGCCTGGTCACGCTGATCCAGCGGGTCGTCACGGTCCGCCGCGAGTCGGCGGAGGCCGAGGAGGCCGCGGCTGCGGCTGCACCCCCTCCGGCCCAGGCCGAGGAGAAGCCCCGGCAGCAGGGGAGCGAGGCCGCGAAGTGAGCGTCCAGGATCGGCTGACGGACTCGCTGTACGGCCTCGGCTGGGGCGTGGTCAAGAAGCTCCCCGAGCCGGTCGCCGTGCGCCTCGGCCGGAGCATCGCCGACCTGGCCTGGAAGCAGCGCGGCAAGGGCGTCCTGCGGCTGGAGAGCAACTACGCGCGCGTGGTGCCCGACGCGAGCCCCGAGCGCCTCGCGGAGCTCTCCCGCGCGGGCATGCGCTCGTACCTGCGCTACTGGATGGAGTCCTTCCGGCTGCCGGCCTGGAGCAAGGACCGCATCCAGGCCGGCTTCGACCCCAAGGGCCTGCACCACCTCACCGACGGCCTCGCCGCCGGCAAGGGCGTCGTCCTCGCGCTGCCCCACATGGCCAACTGGGACCTCGCCGGCGCCTGGGTCACCACCAAGCTGGAGACGCCCTTCACCACGGTCGCCGAACGGCTCAAGCCCGAGACGCTCTACGACCGTTTCGTCGCCTACCGCGAGGGCCTCGGCATGGAGGTCCTCCCGCACAGCGGCGGCACCGCCTTCGGCACCCTGGCCCGGCGACTGCGCGACGGCGGACTGGTCTGCCTGGTCGCCGAGCGCGACCTGTCGTCGTCCGGCGTCGAGGTGCGGTTCTTCGGTGAGGCCACCCGCATCCCGGCGGGACCCGCCCTGCTGGCCCAGCAGACGGGCGCGCTGCTCCTGCCGGTGACACTCTGGTACGACGACTCGCCCGTCATGCAGGGGAGGGTGCACCCCCCGGTCGAGGTGCCCGAGTCAGGTACCCGGGCCGAGAAGACGTCTGTCATGGCACAGGCGCTGGCCGATGCCTTCGCCACCGGGATCGCCGACCATCCGGAGGACTGGCACATGCTCCAGCGCTTGTGGCTGAAGGATCTCGAACCCCGCCCGTCGGACGGGGCCCGCCCGTGAGAATCGGCATCGTCTGCCCGTACTCCTGGGACGTGCCAGGCGGCGTGCAGTTCCACATCCGCGACCTCGCCGAGTACTTCATCCGCCTCGGCCACGAGGTGTCCGTCCTCGCCCCGGCCGACGACGACACCCCGCTGCCGCCGTACGTCGTCTCGGCCGGGCGCGCGGTGCCGGTGCCGTACAACGGCTCGGTGGCCCGGCTGAGCTTCGGCTTCCTGTCGGCGGCACGGGTGCGTCGCTGGCTGCACGACGGCGCGTTCGACGTGGTCCACATCCACGAGCCGTCCTCGCCGTCGCTCGGCCTGCTGACCTGCTGGATCGCGCAGGGTCCGATCGTCGCCACCTTCCACACCTCGAACCCGCGCTCCCGGGTCATGGTCGCCGCGTACTCGATCCTCCAGGCCGCCCTGGAGAAGATCAGCGCCCGCATCGCGGTCAGCGAGTACGCCCGCCGTACGCTCGTCGAGCACCTCGGCGGTGACGCGGTGGTGATCCCGAACGGCGTGGACGTCGACTTCTTCGCCGAGGCCGAGCCGAAGCCCGAGTGGCAGGGCGGAACGATCGGCTTCATGGGCCGCATCGACGAGCCCCGCAAGGGCCTTCCGGTGCTGATGAAGGCCCTGCCCAGGATCCTCGCCGAGCGCCCCGGCACGCGGCTCCTGGTCGCCGGACGCGGGGACGAGGAGGAAGCGGTCGAGTCGCTCCCCGAGGAGCTGCGCGCGCGGGTGGAGTTCCTCGGCATGGTCAGCGACGAGGACAAGGCCCGCTTCCTGCGCAGCGTCGACCTGTACATCGCCCCCAACACCGGCGGCGAGAGCTTCGGGATCATCCTGGTCGAGGCCATGTCGGCGGGCGCCCCGGTGCTGGCCTCGGACCTGGACGCCTTCGCCCAGGTCCTGGACCACGGCTCGGCCGGCGAGCTCTTCGCCAACGAGGACGCGGACGCGCTGGCGGACGCGGCGGTACGGCTCCTCGGCGACCCCGGTCGACTGGCCGAACTGCGCGAACGCGGCAGCGCCCACGTCCGCCGCTTCGACTGGTCGACCGTCGGCGCGGACATCCTCTCGGTCTACGAGACGGTGACCGCGGGCGCGGCCGCGGTGGCGGCGGCGGACGACGACCGGGGCACGGGACTGCGGGCACGGCTGGGCCTGGCGCGGGACTGAGGGGTACCGGGGCCTGCGGGCTGAGGGTGCGGTGGGGCTTGCTCGACCGCGCCCTGTTGAGTCACCGTGCCTGCCCCACGCCTCTCCACCCCGCCCCTATAGCCTGCTCCCCGTGACTGCCACCCTCATCTGGATCGTCGTCGCGCTCGTCGCGATCGGCCTCTACCTCAGCTGGACCGCGGGCCGTCTCGACCGCCTGCACGCCAGGATCGACGCCACGCGCGCCGCGCTGGACGCCCAGCTGGTGCGACGGGCCTCCGTGACCCAGGAGCTGGCCACCTCTGGCGTCCTCGACCCGGCCGCGTCGATCGTGCTGTACGAGGCCGCGCACGCCGCCCGGCAGGCCGAGGAGGAGCAGCGGGAGGTCGCCGAGAGCGAGCTGAGCCAGGCGCTGCGGGCCGTGTTCGCCGAACCGGACCAGGTGGAGGCCGTACGGGAGGCGCCCGGCGGGGAGTCGGCGGCCCATGAACTCACCGAGACCGTACGACGGGTCCCGATGGCCCGCCGCTTCCACAACGACGCGGTGGGAGCCGCCCGCAGGCTCCGCCAGCACCGCAAGGTCCGCTGGTTCCGGCTGGCCGGCCATGCCCCCTTCCCGATGGCCTTCGAGATGGACGACGAGCCGCCCGCGGCCCTGGTCGAGCGGGCCGCGTAGGGCCTGAGCGGGGCGGAGGGGGCCAGAGGGGGCAAAAACGATCCACCCGCTCCTCATTGGCCCTTGCTGTGGCCTGGTCCGATGACGTTTCCTCGGTGCTGCACAAATCCTCTTTTCACTTCAGTGAGGTCAACCCGTGTCCAGCACCGAGAACCAGGCTCCCGAGACCGGCACCGCGCGCGTGAAGCGCGGTATGGCGGAGCAGCTCAAGGGCGGCGTGATCATGGACGTCGTCACGCCGGAGCAGGCGAAGATCGCGGAGGACGCGGGCGCCGTCGCCGTCATGGCCCTGGAGCGGGTCCCCGCCGACATCCGCAAGGACGGCGGCGTGGCCCGGATGTCCGACCCGGACATGATCGAGGGCATCATCGAGGCCGTGTCCATCCCGGTCATGGCGAAGTCCCGCATCGGGCACTTCGTCGAGGCCCAGGTCCTCCAGTCCCTCGGCGTCGACTACATCGACGAGTCCGAGGTCCTCACCCCCGCCGACGAGGTCAACCACTCCGACAAGTGGTCCTTCACGACCCCCTTCGTCTGCGGCGCCACCAACCTGGGCGAGGCCCTGCGCCGCATCGCCGAGGGCGCGGCCATGATCCGCTCCAAGGGCGAGGCCGGCACCGGCAATGTCGTCGAGGCCGTCCGCCACCTGCGCCAGATCAAGAACGAGATCGCCCGGCTGCGTGGCTTCGACAACCACGAGCTGTACGCCGCCGCCAAGGAGCTGCGCGCCCCGTACGAGCTGGTCAAGGAGGTCGCCGAGCTCGGCAAGCTCCCCGTGGTGCTGTTCTCCGCCGGTGGCGTGGCCACCCCCGCCGACGCCGCGCTCATGCGTCAGCTCGGCGCCGAGGGCGTCTTCGTCGGCTCCGGCATCTTCAAGTCCGGCGACCCGGCCAAGCGCGCCGCCGCCATCGTGAAGGCCACCACCTTCTTCGACGACCCTAAGATCATCGCGGACGCGTCCCGCAACCTCGGCGAGGCCATGGTCGGCATCAACTGCGACACCCTCCCCGAGACCGAGCGCTACGCCAACCGCGGCTGGTAACCACCCCATGTCCAACGAAGCCCCTGTCATCGGCGTCCTGGCCCTCCAGGGCGACGTCCGGGAGCACCTCGTCGCCCTGGCCGCGGCCGACGCCGTGGCCAGGCCGGTCAGGCGCCCCGAGGAACTCGCCGAGGTGGACGGCCTCGTCGTCCCCGGCGGCGAGTCCACCACCATCTCCAAGCTGGCCGTCCTGTTCGGCGTGATGGAACCCCTCCGCGCGCGGGTGCGGGCCGGCATGCCCGTCTACGGCACCTGCGCGGGCCTGATCATGCTCGCCGACAAGATCCTGGACCCGCGCTCGGGCCAGGAGACGATCGGCGGCATCGACATGATCGTGCGCCGCAACGCCTTCGGACGTCAGAACGAGTCCTTCGAGGCGGCCGTCCACGTGAAGGGCGTCGCGGGCGACCCCGTGGAGGGCGTCTTCATCCGCGCCCCCTGGGTCGAGTCCGTCGGCGCCGAGGCCGAGGTGCTCGCCGAGCACGAGGGCCACATCGTCGCGGTCCGCCAGGGCAACGCGCTCGCCACGTCCTTCCACCCGGAACTGACCGGCGACCACCGTGTGCACGCTCTGTTTGTCGACATGGTGCGCGCGAACCGGGCGCCGGAGTCCTTGTAGGATCTCAGGCGTTGGTTGCAGGGATGGGTAACGCGAAGGAGACAGGCAGATGTCCGGCCACTCTAAATGGGCTACGACGAAGCACAAGAAGGCCGTGATCGACGCCAAGCGCGGCAAGCTCTTCGCGAAGCTGATCAAGAACATCGAGGTCGCGGCCCGCATGGGCGGCGTCGACATCGAGGGCAACCCGACGCTGTACGACGCCATCCAGAAGGCGAAGAAGCAGTCGGTCCCGAACAAGAACATCGACTCCGCGGTCAAGCGCGGCGGCGGCCTTGAGGCCGGCGGCGCCGACTACGAGACGATCATGTACGAGGGCTACGGCCCGAACGGTGTCGCGGTGCTCATCGAGTGCCTCACCGACAACCGCAACCGCGCCGCCTCCGACGTCCGTGTCGCCATGACCCGCAACGGCGGCTCCATGGCCGACCCGGGCTCGGTGTCCTACCTCTTCAACCGCAAGGGCGTCGTCATCGTCCCCAAGGGCGAGCTCAGCGAGGACGACGTCCTCGGCGCCGTCCTGGACGCGGGTGCCGAGGAGGTCAACGACCTGGGCGAGTCCTTCGAGGTGCTCAGCGAGGCCACCGACCTGGTCGCCGTCCGCACCGCCCTCCAGGACGCCGGGATCGACTACGACTCCGCCGAGGCCAACTTCGTCCCGACCATGCAGGTCGAGCTGGACGAGGAGGGCGCCAGGAAGATCTTCAAGCTGATCGACGCCCTCGAGGACAGCGACGACGTCCAGAACGTCTTCGCCAACTTCGACGTGAGCGACGAGGTCATGGAGAAGGTCGACGCCTGAGCCGACGCTCCAGGTACGAACGGGCCGACGGGACACACCCCGTCGGCCCGTCGCATTGTCGGTGGCACCCGATAGCCTGCACAAACAGGCGATCGAGAGGGAGGGGGGCGCGTGCGCGTACTCGGGGTGGACCCCGGTCTCACGCGATGCGGTGTCGGTGTCGTCGAGGGGGTCGCGGGGCGCCCGCTGACGATGGTCGGTGTCGGTGTCGTACGGACGCCCGCCGACGCCGAGTTGGGCCACCGCCTCGTCGCGATCGAGCAGGGCATCGAGCAGTGGCTGGACGAGCACCGGCCCGAATTCGTCGCCGTGGAGCGGGTGTTCAGCCAGCACAACGTCCGTACGGTCATGGGCACCGCCCAGGCCAGTGCGGTCGCGATGCTCTGCGCCGCCCGCCGTGGCATCCCCGTCGCCCTGCACACCCCCAGCGAGGTCAAGGCCGCCGTCACCGGCAGCGGCCGCGCCGACAAGGCCCAGGTCGGCGCCATGGTCACCCGGCTGCTCCGTCTCGACGCCCCGCCCAAGCCGGCCGACGCCGCCGACGCCCTCGCGCTCGCCATCTGCCACATCTGGCGTGCCCCCGCCCAGAACCGCCTTCAGCAGGCCGTCGCCCTGCACTCAGCCAAAGCAGCACCGAAAGGCCGTCTCGCATGATCGCGTTCGTCAGCGGCACCGTCGCAGCCCTCGCCCCCGACGCCGCGGTGCTCGAAGTGGGCGGTGTGGGCATGGCCGTCCAGTGCACCCCGAACACCCTGTCCACGCTCCGGCTCGGACAGCCCGCCAAACTGGCCACCTCGCTCGTCGTGCGGGAGGACTCCCTCACCCTGTACGGCTTCGTCGACGACGACGAGCGCCAGGTCTTCGAGCTGCTCCAGACCGCCAGCGGAGTCGGTCCGCGCCTCGCGCAGGCCATGCTGGCCGTGCACGCGCCGGACGCCCTGCGCCGCGCGGTCGCCACCGGTGACGAGAAGGCCCTCATCGCGGTGCCCGGCATCGGCAAGAAGGGTGCCCAGAAGCTGCTGCTCGAGCTGAAGGACCGGCTCGGCGAGCCGATCGGGGCGCCCGCGATCGGCGCCCCTGTCACCCAGGGCTGGCGCGACCAGCTGCACGCCGCCCTCATCGGCCTCGGCTATGCCACGCGCGAGGCCGACGAGGCCGTCACCGCCGTGACCCCGCAGGCGGAGGCCACCGAGGGCACGCCCCAGGTGGGCCAGCTGCTGAAGGCCGCCCTCCAGACCTTGAACCGCGCCCGCTAGGAGAACGTCAGTGAACTGGGACGACACCACCGACGACACCGCCGCCGAGCGGCTCGTCGGTGCGTCCGCCGACCGCGAGGACCAAGCCGTCGAGGCCGCCCTGCGCCCCAAGGACCTGGACGAGTTCATCGGCCAGGAGAAGGTCCGCGAACAGCTCGACCTGGTCCTGCGCGCCGCCCGCGCGCGCGGCGCCACCGCCGACCACGTGCTGCTCTCCGGCGCCCCCGGCCTCGGCAAGACCACCCTGTCGATGATCATCGCGGCCGAGATGGGCGCCCCGATCCGCATCACCAGCGGTCCCGCCATCCAGCACGCCGGCGACCTCGCGGCGATCCTCTCCTCCCTCCAGGAGGGCGAGGTCCTCTTCCTCGACGAGATCCACCGCATGTCGCGGCCCGCCGAGGAGATGCTGTACATGGCGATGGAGGACTTCCGCGTCGACGTCATCGTCGGCAAGGGCCCCGGCGCCACGGCCATCCCCCTGGAACTGCCCCCCTTCACCCTGGTCGGCGCCACCACCCGCGCGGGCCTGCTGCCGCCCCCGCTGCGCGACCGCTTCGGCTTCACCGCGCACATGGAGTTCTACGAACCGGCCGAACTGGAGCGGGTCATCCACCGCTCGGCCAACCTCCTCGACGTCGAGATCGGCTCCGACGGCGCCGCCGAGATCGCGGGCCGCTCCCGCGGCACGCCCCGGATCGCCAACCGCCTGCTGCGCCGGGTCCGCGACTACGCCCAGGTCAAGGCCGACGGGATCATCACCCGCGACATCGCGGCGGCCGCGCTCAAGGTCTACGAGGTCGACGCCCGCGGTCTCGACCGCCTGGACCGCGGGGTCCTGGAAGCCCTGCTCAAGCTGTTCGGCGGCGGCCCGGTCGGCCTGTCCACGCTCGCCGTCGCGGTGGGGGAGGAGCGCGAGACCGTCGAGGAGGTCGCCGAACCGTTCCTGGTCCGCGAGGGCCTGCTCGCGCGCACTCCGCGCGGTCGGGTCGCCACCCCGGCCGCCTGGGCCCACCTCGGCCTCACCCCGCCGCGCTCCGTGTCCACGGGAAACGGACAACAGGACCTGTTCGGGACGTGATGCCTTTGTGACGGCACGGCATTGGCCGGGGCAGGAACCCTGGTGCGATGCTGAGCGTTGTTCCCTGCGCGCGGACTCGCTTAGACTCCGCCGATGCCGCCTTTGTCGGCGGCATGCACACCCCCAACCATCAGGCCGCTCACCATCGCGGTCGCGTGAAGGAAGTTCCGACCCGTGAGTCTCGTGACCCTCCTCCCGTTCATCGTGCTCATCGGGGCCATGTTCCTGATGACCCGGTCGGCCAAGAAGAAGCAGCAGCAGGCCGCCAGCATGCGGAACGACATGCAGCCCGGCAGCGGCGTCCGCACGATCGGGGGTATGTACGCCACGGTCAAGGAGGTCGGCGACGACACCGTCCTCCTCGACGCGGGCCCGGGCGTGGAACTGCTCTTCGCGAAGAACGCCATCGGTGCCGTACTGACGGACGACGAGTACAACCGCATCGTCCACGGCATCGAGCACGACCTGAAGTCCGACTCCGACGTCGTCCCGGACGACGCCTCCTCCCTCACCGACGACGAGCCCGCCGACGAAGCTGCCGCCGCCTCCGACGAGAAGTCCGTCGACCTCGGTAAGAAGGACACGGCCGACGAGGCCCCCGTCGACGCGCCTGCCAAGGCCGACGCCGACGTGGAGGACGCCGAGGCGAAGTCGGACGACGAGCCGAAGAAGACCGACGGCGAGTCCGGCGCGAAGTAGTCGCTTTCCCGGGCGAGCGGTCACCTCCGCGCGCCCGGGATTCCGCGCGACTCGCACGGAATCCCCAACCATGTCATGGCCGCCCGCCCGCCGACCCGGCGCGAGAGCGGCCCGAGAGGGAGTACGAGAAGGTGGCAGCACCTAAAAGGGGGCGGAGCGCGAGTGCCCAGAGCAAGCCAGGGCGCGCGCTGGCCCTGATCCTGATCGCCATCGTGGCGCTCACCGGTGGAATGTTCCTCTCCGGACACACCACCCCGCGCCTCGGCATCGACCTCGCCGGAGGCACCAGCATCACGCTGGAGGCCAAGGCCGACCAGGGGTCCGCGATCAACAAGGCCAACATGGACACCGCGGTCGAGATCATGAACCGTCGTGTCAACGGCCTGGGCGTCTCCGAGGCGGAGGTGCAGACCCAGGGTGATCGCAACATCATCGTGAACATCCCCAAGGGCACCAACTCCAAGGAGGCCCGCGACCAGGTCGGCACCACCGCCAAGCTGTACTTCCGTCCGGTCCTCGCCCAGGACGCCACCGGCGTCGCGGCCGCCACGCCGAGCCCGTCCGCCAGCGGCACCTCGAAGGCCTCGCCGAGCCCCTCCGCGAGCAAGTCCGGCACCGGCGAGAAGGCGACCTCGTCGTCCTCCCCGTCGGCCTCCGCCACCTCGCAGGGCCGTGCCGTCACCGACGCCCTGAAGGCCGACTCCACTCCGTCGGCGTCCGCGAGCGCGTCGGGCTCACCCTCGCCGTCGGCCTCCGCGAGCGGCGGCACCGGCACCGCCGACCAGGCCAAGCTCCAGGCCCAGTACACCGCCCTGGACTGCTCCAAGCAGGCCCAGCGCAACAAGGCGGGCGAGGGCGCCAAGCCCACCGAGACCACCGTGGGCTGCGGCGAGTTCAACGGCGTCTGGTACAAGTACCTGCTCGGCCCCGCCGCCGTCGCCGGCACCGAGGTGAAGAAGGCCCAGGCGGTCTTCGACACCCAGACCGCCGCCGGCTGGCAGGTCACCATGACCTTCAACAGCAAGGGCGCCAGCAAGTTCGCCGACATCACCGGCAAGCTCGCGCAGAACACCCAGCCGCTCAACGAGTTCGGCATCGTGCTCGACGGCCAGGTCGTCTCCAGCCCCACCGTGAGCTCCTCGATCACCGGCGGCAACGCCCAGATCTCCGGCAGCTTCACCCAGGAGGAGGCGCAGAGCCTCGCCAACATGCTGTCGTACGGCGCCCTCCCGCTCTCCTTCAAGGAGCAGAGCGTGACCACGGTGACCGCCGCGCTCGGCGGTGAGCAGCTGCACGCCGGTCTGCTGGCCGGCGCGATCGGCCTGGCGCTGGTCGTCATCTACCTGGTGGCCTACTACCGCGGTCTGTCCATCGTCGCGATGGCCTCGCTGCTGGTCTCCGCGATCCTCACCTACGTGATCATGGCCCTGCTCGGCCCGGCGATCGGCTTCGCGCTGAACCTCCCGGCCGTGTGCGGTGCCATCGTCGCCATCGGTATCACCGCGGACTCGTTCATCGTGTACTTCGAACGCATCCGGGACGAGATCCGCGAGGGCCGCTCGCTGCGACCCGCCGTCGAGCGGGCCTGGCCGCGCGCCCGGCGCACCATCCTGGTCTCCGACTTCGTGTCGTTCCTCGCCGCCGCCGTCCTGTTCATCGTGACGGTCGGCAAGGTCCAGGGCTTCGCGTTCACGCTCGGCCTGACCACCGTGCTGGACGTCGTCGTGGTCTTCTTCTTCACCAAGCCGCTCATGACGCTGCTGGCCCGCCGCAAGTTCTTCGCGAGCGGCAGCAAGTGGTCCGGCCTCGACCCGAAGAGCCTGGGCGCCAAGCCCCCGCTGCGCCGTACCCGCCGTCCCGCCGCCCCCGCCCACACGAAGGAGGCGTGAGCATGTCGAAACTCGGCAACATCGGCGCCCGACTGCACCGTGGCGAGATCAGCTACGACTTCATCGGTCACCGCAAGCTCTGGTACGGCATCTCGATCCTGATCACCATCACGGCGATCCTGGGCCTCGCGGTGCGCGGCCTGAACATGGGCATCGACTTCCAGGGCGGCGCGGTCTTCACCACCGAGAAGACCAGCGTCTCCGTCTCCCAGGCCGAGGACTACGCGAAGGAGGCCTCCGGCCACGACGCGGTCGTCCAGAAGCTGGGCAACGGCACGATGCGCATCCAGATCGCCGGCATGGACACCCAGCAGTCCGACGAGATCAAGAACAAGCTCGCCTCGGACTTCAAGGTCGACCCGGAGAAGATCGCCGCCGACCTCGTGGGTCCCAGCTGGGGTGACCAGATCGCCAACAAGGCCTGGCAGGGTCTGGCGATCTTCATGGTCCTCGTCGTGATCTATCTGGCGATCGCCTTCGAGTGGCGCATGGCCATCGCGGCGCTCGTCGCCCTGATCCACGACATCACCATCACCGTCGGCATCTACGCCCTGGTCGGCTTCGAGGTCACGCCGGGCACGGTGATCGGTCTGCTGACCATCCTCGGTTACTCGCTCTACGACACGGTGGTCGTCTTCGATTCCCTCAAGGAGCAGACGAAGGACATCACCAAGCAGAACCGCTGGACCTACAGCGACATCGCCAACCGCTCGATCAACGGCACCCTGGTCCGTTCGATCAACACCACGGTGGTCGCGCTGCTGCCGGTGGCGGGTCTGCTGTTCATCGGTGGCGGCTTCCTCGGCGCGGGCACGCTCAACGACATCTCGCTGTCGCTGTTCGTCGGCCTCGCCGCCGGTGCGTACTCCTCGATCTTCATCGCCACCCCGCTCGTCGCCGACCTCAAGGAGCAGGAGCCGGCGATGAAGGCGCTGAAGAAGCGGGTCCTCGCCAAGCGCGCCCAGGCCGAGGCGGAGGAGGACTTCACGGAGGCCCGCGGCGACGCCGTGGACGACGACGAGCCCGAGGACACCGGGCACGCGGTCGTCGGTCCCCGCACCCAGCCCGCCTCGCGCGGCCGGGGCCGGGGCCGTCCCTCGGGGAAGCGCCGATGACCGAGCTCGCAGGCATCACAGAGCTGCTGCTCAGCCGTATCCGCGATGTGGCCGACTACCCGGAGCCGGGCGTGATGTTCAAGGACATCACCCCCCTCCTGGCGGACCCGGCGGCCTTCACCGCGCTCACCGACGCGCTGGCGGCGGTCGCCGCGAGCACCGGCGCCACCAAGGTCGTCGGCCTGGAGGCCCGGGGCTTCATCCTCGGCGCCCCGGTCGCCGTCCGCGCGGGCCTCGGTTTCATCCCGGTGCGCAAGGCGGGCAAGCTCCCCGGAGCGACCCTCAGCCAGGCGTACGACCTGGAGTACGGCTCGGCGGAGATCGAGGTGCACGCGGAGGACCTGTCCTCCGGTGACCGCGTCCTGATCGTCGACGACGTGCTGGCCACGGGCGGTACCGCCGAGGCGTCCATCGAGCTGATCCGCCGCGCGGGCGCGGAGGTGGCGGGCCTCACGGTCCTGATGGAGCTGGGCTTCCTGGGCGGCCGGGCCCGTCTGGAGCCGGCGCTGGCGGGGGCTCCGCTGGAGGCACTGCTGGTGGTCTGACCGCGAAAGCATGGAGAAACGGCCGTTCCGGAACCTCGGGACGGCCGTTTCCCATGGGGGAGCGAAGTGCTGTGACGGCTGCCGCGCCGTCGTGGCTGGTCGCGGAGTTCCCCGCGCCCCTTCAGGCGCTCCAGCCGCCGGAATGCGGGCGGCAGCCCCTCGTGTTGCACAGGTTGACGTCCCTCACATCGGCCTGGAGGCGATCCCGGGGCGCGGGATCGCTACCATGGGGGTCCGGAGCCTGACCTGGGGACCCGGATCGCGCACGAGGAGTCCTCTTGCCAGACGAGGCCCAGCCCCTGACCGCCGCCAAGCCCGAGTCCGCCTCGGAGTCCGCGGCCAAGCCCGCGCCGGACGCGAAGACCGCGACGAACGACGCGCACGGGCCGATCGAGCACGCCCAGTCCGCGCCCGTCGACAAGCCCGCCGAGCCGGCCAGGCCCAAGCCCGCCCAGCCCGAGCACCCCGCGCCGTCGGCCGCGGCCCGCCCGAACACGGGCCAGCCCGCCCGCAGCGGCTCCTCCAACCGCGTCCGCGCCCGCCTCGCCCGTCTCGGCGTGCAGCGCTCCAACCCGTACAACCCGGTCCTGGAGCCGCTGCTGCGGATAGTGCGCAGCAACGACCCGAAGATCGAGACGGCCACCCTCCGCAAGATCGAGACCGCCTACCAGGTCGCCGAGCGCTGGCACCGCGGCCAGAAGCGCAAGAGCGGCGACCCGTACATCACCCACCCGCTCGCGGTGACCACCATCCTCGCCGAGCTCGGCATGGACCCGGCCACCCTCATGGCGGGCCTGCTGCACGACACCGTCGAGGACACCGAGTACGGACTCGACCAGCTCCGCCGCGACTTCGGCGACTCGGTCGCCCTGCTCGTCGACGGCGTCACCAAGCTGGACAAGGTCAAGTTCGGCGAGGCCGCACAGGCCGAGACCGTGCGCAAGATGGTCGTGGCCATGGCCAAGGACCCGCGCGTCCTGGTCATCAAGCTCGCCGACCGCCTGCACAACATGCGCACCATGCGCTACCTCAAGCGCGAGAAGCAGGAGAAGAAGGCGCGCGAGACGCTGGAGATCTACGCGCCGCTCGCCCACCGCCTCGGCATGAACACCATCAAGTGGGAGCTGGAGGACCTCGCCTTCGCGATCCTCTACCCCAAGATGTACGACGAGATCGTACGGCTGGTGGCCGAGCGGGCGCCCAAGCGTGACGAGTACCTGGCCATAGTGACCGACGAGGTGCAGTCCGACCTGCGCGCGGCCCGGATCAAGGCCACCGTCACCGGCCGCCCGAAGCACTACTACAGCGTCTACCAGAAGATGATCGTCCGCGGCCGTGACTTCGCGGAGATCTACGACCTGGTCGGCATCCGCGTCCTGGTGGACACCGTCCGCGACTGCTACGCGGCCCTGGGCACCGTCCACGCCCGCTGGAACCCGGTTCCGGGGCGGTTCAAGGACTACATCGCGATGCCCAAGTTCAACATGTACCAGTCGCTGCACACGACGGTCATCGGGCCCAACGGCAAGCCGGTCGAGCTCCAGATCCGCACCTTCGACATGCACCGCCGCGCCGAGTACGGCATCGCCGCGCACTGGAAGTACAAGCAGGAGGCCGTCGCCGGCGCCTCCAAGGTGCGCTCGGACCAGCCCCGGTCCACCGGCAAGGACGACCACCTCAACGACATGGCGTGGTTGCGCCAGCTCCTCGACTGGCAGAAGGAGACCGAGGACCCCGGCGAGTTCCTGGAGTCCCTGCGCTTCGACCTCTCGCGCAACGAGGTCTTCGTCTTCACTCCCAAGGGCGACGTCATCGCGCTGCCGGCCGGAGCCACCCCCGTGGACTTCTCCTACGCGGTGCACACCGAGGTGGGCCACCGCACGATAGGAGCACGGGTCAACGGCCGCTTGGTGCCGCTGGAGTCGACCCTCGACAACGGCGACCTTGTCGAGGTCTTCACCTCCAAGGCGCCCGGCGCCGGACCCTCCCGGGACTGGCTGAACTTCGTCAAGTCGCCGCGGGCCCGCAACAAGATCCGCGCCTGGTTCTCCAAGGAGCGCCGCGACGAGGCCATCGAGCAGGGCAAGGACGCCATCGTCCGCGCGATGCGCAAGCAGAACCTGCCGATCCAGCGCATCCTCACCGGTGACTCCCTCGTCACGCTCGCCCACGAGATGCGCTACTCCGACATCTCCGCCCTGTACGCGGCGATCGGCGAGGGCCATGTCTCCGCGCAGAACATCGTGCAGAAGCTCGTCCAGGCGCTCGGCGGCGAGGAGGCGGCCACCGAGGAGATCGACGAGACGGTCCCGCCGACCCACGGCCGCAGCCGCAAGCGGCGCACCAGCGCCGACCCGGGCGTCATCGTCAAGGGCGTCGAGGACGTGTGGGTCAAGCTGGCCCGCTGCTGCACCCCCGTGCCGGGCGACCCGATCATCGGGTTCGTCACCCGCGGTAGTGGCGTATCGGTTCACCGCAGCGACTGCGTCAACGTGGAGTCACTGTCCCGCGAGCCGGAGCGCATCCTGGACGTCGAGTGGGCCCCCACCCAGTCCTCGGTCTTCCTGGTCGCCATCCAGGTCGAGGCACTGGACCGCTCCCGGCTCCTCTCGGACGTCACCCGCGTCCTGTCCGACCAGCACGTCAACATCCTCTCCGCGGCCGTCCAGACCTCCCGCGACCGCGTCGCCACCTCCCGCTTCACCTTCGAGATGGGCGACCCCAAGCACCTGGGCCACGTCCTGAAGGCGGTCAGGGGCGTGGAGGGCGTGTACGACGTGTACCGCGTGACGTCGGCGCGGAACCGGTCGTAGGGCATACGACGAGAAGGGCCCCGTACGTCACGTACGGGGCCCTTCTCGTCGTAGCCGAAGCCGACGGGCTGATCAGCCGCCGAACTCCTGGAGGCCCTTGAGGGCCTGGTCCAGCAGGGCCTGGCGGCCTTCCAGCTCGCGCTCCAGCTTGTCGGCCTTGCTGGTGTTGCCCTGGGCGCGGGCCTGCTCGATCTGGCCCTTGAGCTTGTCCACGGCGGCCTGGAGCTGGCCGGTCAGACCCGCGGCACGCGCGCGTGCCTCCGGGTTGGTCCGGCGCCACTCGGTCTCCTCGGCCTCCTGGAGCGCACGCTCGACGGCGTGCATGCGGCCCTCGACCTTCGGCCGGGCGTCCCGCGGGACGTGGCCGATGGCCTCCCAGCGCTCGTTGAGCGTGCGGAAGGCGGCACGGGCCGTCTTGAGGTCGCCGATGGGCAGGAGCTTCTCGGCCTCCTCGGCCAGCTCCTCCTTCAGCTTGAGGTTCTCCGTCTGCTCGGCGTCCCGCTCGGCGAAGACCGAGCTGCGGGCCGCGAAGAACACGTCCTGGGCGCCGCGGAAGCGGTTCCACAGGTCGTCCTCGTGCTCGCGCTGGGCACGGCCCGCGGCCTTCCACTCCGCCATCAGCTCGCGGTAGCGGGCGGCCGTCGGACCCCAGTCCGTCGAACCGGACAGCGCCTCGGCCTCCCCGACCAGGCGCTCCTTGGTCTTGCGGGCCTCCTCGCGCTGCGCGTCCAGCGACGCGAAGTGGGCCTTACGTCGCTTGGAGAACGCCGAGCGGGCGTGCGAGAAGCGGTGCCACAGCTCGTCGTCCGACTTGCGGTCCAGGCGCGGCAGACCCTTCCAGGTGTCCACCAGGGCGCGCAGCCGCTCGCCGGCGGCCCGCCACTGGTCGGACTGGGCCAGCTGCTCCGCCTCGACGACCAGCGCCTCCTTGGCGTGCCGGGCCTCGTCGGACTGCTTGGCGCGCTGCTGCTTGCGCTCCTCGCGACGCTTGTCGACCGTCTCCACCAGCTTGTCGAGCCGCACCTTGAGCGCGTCCAGGTCGCCGACCGCGTGATGCGCGTCGACCTGTTCGCGAATGTGGTCGATCGCGGTCTGCGCGTCCTTCGCCGACAGGTCGGTGGTCTTCACTCGCTTCTCGAGGAGGCCGATCTCGACAACCAGGCCCTCGTACTTGCGCTCGAAATAGGCCAGGGCTTCCTCGGGGGAACCCGCCTGCCAGGAACCGACGACCTGCTCGCCGTCGGCCGTACGCACGTACACGGTCCCCGTCTCGTCGACGCGGCCCCACGGGTCGCTGCTCACAGCGCCTCCTCCACATGATGCCCGCGGGAGGCTTCCGCGCCCCCGGGCATCGTCCACAGTTTCGTCACGGCCAACATAGGCGACCGGCGGGTGGCCTGTCCGCATCCCGCGCGACCGAAATTTCGCAGTTGGGGGTCAGGATTTGGTGACGGTCGCCTTGTTGATCACGACGGTCGCGTTCGGCGCGCCGTCGCCCGCGCCGGTGCTCTCACCGGCCGCGGCGATCTTCTTCAGCACCTTCATACCGGATTCCGAGATGGTGCCGAACGGGGTGTAGCTGGGCGGCAGCTGGCTGTCCTGGTAGACGAGGAAGAACTGGCTGCCGCCGGTGTGCGCCTGGCCGGTGTTCGCCATCGCGACGGTGCCCGCCGGGTAGGTGTTCGCCTTGAGGCTCTTGTCCTTCAGATTCTCGTCCGGAATGGTGTAGCCCGGTCCGCCGCTGCCGGAGCCCGTCGGGTCGCCGCACTGAAGGACGTAGATGCCGTTGGTGGTGAGCCGGTGGCACTTGGTGTGGTCGAAGAAGCCCTTGCCCGCGAGGAAGTCGAACGAGTTCACGGTGTGCGGGGCCGCCGACGCCTTCAGCGCGATGTCGATCGTGCCGCAGGTCGTCGAGAGGTCGAAGGTGTACTTCGCCGACTTGTCGATGGTCATCGCCGGCTCCTTCTTCCAGGTCTCCGTCTTGACCTTGCCGGGAGCGGCCTTCTCGCACGGGTCCGGCGCCTTCTTGGACGCCTGGGCGCTCGGGGTGGCCTCCGCGCTCGCGTTGGCCTTGTCGTCGTCCTTCAGGACCCCGGACGTGTAGAGCGCCAGGCTGCCCACCAGGATCACGCCGAGCACCGACCCGATCACAGAGTTGCGCAGACGGGCCTTGCGTCGCGCCTCCGTGCGCCGCTGCTGCTGCCGCAAGAACTTCTCCCGCGCGAGCTGCCGCTTCCGCTGTTCCTGGGTGACCACGGGGTTCTCTCCTCATGCGTCTCGTCCACCGACCGTTACGCATGCGTCCTATGAGCCGACCGCCTGCGTGTGCCCCGTACCGTATATGGGTTCGCTGAGGAATCGGCAGCGCCGGTAGGCTCTGACCACTGGGGCAGCCGCCCGGAAGACCGCCCGTACCCACACAAAACGAGGACGATCGTGCTCATTGCCGGGTTCCCCGCCGGGGCCTGGGGGACGAACTGTTATCTCGTCGCCCCCGCCGCCGGTGAGGAGTGCGTGATCATCGACCCCGGCCACCAGGCCGCCGAGGGAGTCGAAGAGGCGCTCAGGAAGCATCGGCTCAAGCCCGTCGCCGTCGTCCTCACCCACGGCCACATCGATCATGTGGCCTCGGTCGTCCCGGTGTGCGGCGCGCACGACGTGCCCGCCTGGATCCACCCCGAGGACCGGTACATGATGACCGACCCGTCGATGGGTCTCGGTCGCTCGATCGGCATGCCGCTGATGGGCGAGATCACCGTGGGCGAGCCGGACGACGTCCGGGTGCTGACCGACGGCACCAAGCTGGAGCTGGCGGGTCTGGAACTGTCCGTCGCGCACGCGCCCGGCCATACCAAGGGGTCGGTGACGTTCCGGATGCCCGAGACCGCGGAGATCCCCTCCGTGTTCTTCTCCGGGGATCTGCTCTTCGCCGGCTCCATCGGACGCACCGACCTGCCCGGCGGTGACATGGCCGAGATGCTCGACTCGCTGGCCCGCGTGTGCCTGCCGCTCGACGACTCGACCGTGGTGCTGTCCGGCCACGGCCCCCAGACGACCATCGGCCAGGAGCGCGCCACCAACCCGTATCTGCGGGAAGTGGCGGCCGGCCAGGGAGCGGGTCCGCAGACCCCTCCCCGACGAGGAATGTGACAAGAGACTTCGTGAGCACCTTTCAGGCCCCCAAGGGCACGTACGACCTGATCCCGCCGGACAGCGCCAAGTTCCTGGCCGTCCGCGAGGCGATCGCCGCCCCGCTGCGCACCTCCGGCTACGGCTACATCGAGACGCCCGGCTTCGAGAGTGTCGAGCTGTTCGCGCGCGGTGTGGGTGAGTCCACCGACATCGTCACCAAGGAGATGTACGCCTTCGAGACCAAGGGCGGCGACAAGCTGGCCCTGCGCCCCGAGGGCACCGCCTCCGTGCTGCGCGCGGCACTGGAGGCCAACCTGCACAAGGCGGGCAACCTCCCCGTCAAGCTCTGGTACTCCGGCTCCTACTACCGCTACGAGCGCCCCCAGAAGGGCCGTTACCGCCACTTCTCGCAGGTCGGCGCCGAGGCGATCGGCGCCGAGGACCCGGCGCTCGACGCCGAGCTGATCATCCTGGCCGACCAGGCGTACCGCTCGCTGGGCCTCAGGAACTTCCGCATCCTGCTCAACAGCCTGGGCGACAAGGAGTGCCGGCCGGTGTACCGGGCCGCGCTCCAGGACTTCCTGCGCGGTCTCGACCTCGACGAGGACACCCTGCGCCGGGCCGACATCAACCCGCTGCGCGTCCTCGACGACAAGCGCGAGTCGGTGCAGAAGCAGCTCGGGGACGCGCCGCTGCTGCGGGACTACCTGTGCGACGCCTGCAAGGCGTACCACGAGGAGGTCCGTGAGCTGATCACCGCGGCGGGCGTGGCCTTCGAGGACGACCCCAAGCTGGTGCGCGGCCTCGACTACTACACCCGTACGACCTTCGAGTTCGTCCACGACGGTCTGGGCTCCCAGTCCGCGGTGGGCGGCGGCGGCCGCTACGACGGGCTGTCCGAGATGATCGGCGGCCCCGCGCTGCCGTCCGTCGGCTGGGCCCTCGGCGTCGACCGCACGGTCCTCGCCCTGGAGGCGGAGGGGGTGGAGCTCGAACTCCCCTCCGCCACCAGCGTGTTCGCGGTCCCGCTGGGCGAGGAGGCCCGCCGGGTGCTCTTCGCCAAGGTCACGGAGCTGCGCAAGGTCGGCATCGCCGCGGACTTCTCCTACGGCGCCAAGGGCCTCAAGGGCGCCATGAAGAACGCCAACCGCAGCGGCGCCCGCTACACCGTCGTGGCCGGCGAGCGCGACCTCGCCGAGGGCGTCGTCCAGCTCAAGGACATGGAGTCCGGGGAGCAGTCGGCGATCGGCGTCAACGAGATCGTGGCGGAGCTGGAGTCCCGGCTCGGCTAGCAGGACGTCACGGAGGGCGCCGGTCGCGCGACCGGCGCCTGACGACAGGTCACAGCCGGCGCCTGACGGCAGGTCACAGCCGGCGCCTGACGACAGGTCACAGCCGGCGCCTGACGACAGGTCTCGACCGGCGCCCTGACGACCGCCCTCATTGGTCGAGAAGCCCGTACCGCAGGGCGCTGGTGACGGCGGCGGTGCGGTCGTCGACGCCCAACTTGGCGAAGACGCGCAGGAGATGGGTCTTCACCGTCGACTCGCCGATGAACAGCCTGCGGCCGATCTCCGCGTTGGTGCAGCCCTCCGCCACCAGACGCAGCACCGCGGTCTCGCGCTCCGACAGCCGCGGCCGTTCGGGCCTGGTGCGCAACTGGTCGACCAGCCGCGCGGCGACGGTCGGGGCCAGGACCGTCTCGCCGCGCGCGGCCGCCCGCACGGACTCGGCGAGTTCCGCCCGGGGCAGGTCCTTGAGGAGGTAACCGGCGGCCCCCGCCTCCACGGCCCGCAGGATGTCGCGGTCCGTCTCGTACGTCGTCAGCACGATCACCCGGCAGGGCAGCCCCGCCTCCGTCATCCGCACGATCGACTCCACCCCCGAGCCGCCCGGCATCCGCAGGTCCATCAGCACGATGTCGGGGCGGAGTTCGGCCGCCAGCGCCTCGGCCTGGGGCCCGCTGGACGCGTCGGCGACCACCTCCAGGTCCGGCTCGGCGGTCAGCATCGCCCGCAGGCCCTCCCGTACGACCGGGTGGTCGTCGGCCAGGATGATCCGGATCATCAACCACTCCTCGGGGGCGGTACGGGCAGCCGGACGGTGACCGTGGTGCCGCCGCCGGGCGCGCTGTGCACCCGGACCGCCCCGCCGACCTCGGTGGCGCGGGCCCGCAGCCCCGCGAGACCGTAGCCGTCGTGCGCGGCCTCGGGATCGAAGCCGTGCCCGTCGTCGCGCACCGACAGGGTGAGGCGGTCGTCGGCGTAGTCCAGACCGATGAACGCGGACGCCGAACTCCCGGCGTGTCTACGGCAGTTCGTGAGGGCTTCCTGGCATGCGCGCAGGGCGACGACCTCGGGCCCGGCGGGCAGCGGACGGGCCGGCCCGGTCACCTCGAGCTTCGCCGCGTGGCGGGCCGCGAGCCTGCCCAGCGCGTCCGGCAGCGAGGCGCCGTGCAGGTCCGCCGGAGTGCCACCGGCGACCAGGGCCCGGGCCTCGGCCAGGTTCAGCCGGGCCGTCTCGTCCATCAGCGCCAGATGCCGGCGGGCCCCTGCGACGTCGTGGTCGAGCTCCGCCTCGACGGCCTGGACCAGCATCAGCAGGCTGGTGAAGCCCTGCGCGAGGGTGTCATGGATCTCCCGGGCCATCCGCTCCCGCTCGGCCAGCGCCCCGTGCGCCGCCGACAGCCGGGACACCTCGTGCCGGCTCGTGTCCAGCTCCGCGATCAGGGCCGCCCGCTCCTGGCTCTGCTCGATGATCCGGATCACCCAACTGCCCACGGCCACCGAGAAGACGAGGGTGACCACCGCGAACAGCCCGTTGAAGAAGAGGGTTCGCTCGCTCGGCCACCACAACAGCGCCCAACCCGCCACGGGCGCCAGGTTGATGACGGCCACCATGGTGATCGCCCACCGCATCCGCAGGGTCATGAAGCACTGGGGGACCAGGGCGAAGGTCATCAACCGGGTCTCGCCCACCAGGATCGCCGAGGGCAGGAACAGGGCGATCATCGCGACCAGATAGCCGAGAGCCCGGCGCTCGGGCGGCGGATCCCCCCGCAGCAGCGGACGGCCCGTCCACGCGAACAGCGGGACCAGCGGCACCAGCAGCGCCGCCGCGGCGAGGCGCACCGGCCCGCCCGGCTGGTCCGCGCCGAGCACGAACGCCAGGGTGGCCAGCCAGATCAGGGCGAAGTAGGTGTCCCACAGCCGGAACGAACGCTCCCAGCTGTAGGCGCCGGACGCCCCCGTCGCAGCCGTCACCCGTCGCGCCGGTGCTTCCACCGGAAGGTCAGCAGGCACAGCAGCAATCCTCCGACGCACCAGGCCCCGAGCACCAGGGCCACGCGCCCGAACTCCCAGCCCCCGGCCTGCTCCAGGACCCGCGCCGAGTCCGGCAGGAACACCCCGCGCAGCCCCTGGCACATCCACTTCAGCGGGAACAGCGCGCCGATGTCCAGCATCCAGTCGGGGATGGTGCCGATCGAGATGTACACCCCGGAGATGAACTGGAGTACCAGGAACGGCAGGACGACCACGGAGGACGCGCTTTTGCTGGACTCGGGGACCGAACTGATCGCGATGCCCAGCAGCGCGCAGGCCGTCAGACCGAGCACGAAGACCCAGGCGAAGGTGAACCAGCGCCCGGCGTCCGAGGGCAGCTGGACGTCGTACAGCGTGGTGCCGACGAGCAGCAGGAGCGCCGTCTCCATGAGGCCGGTGACCAGAATCAGCCAGATCTTGCCCAGGAAATAGGCCGCAGGAGGCATCGGCGTCCCGCGCAGCCGGCGCAGCACCTTCTCGTCCCGCTCGACGGCGATCGAGATGCCCAGCGACTGGAAGCTCGTGGACATGATGCCGGCGGCCATCATCGCCGGGACGTACAGCTGCGAGGCCTTGATGCCCGCACCCTCCACGTCGTCGCTGAAGATCGACGCGAACAGGAACAGCAGGACCACGGGGAAGGCGAAGGTGAACACCACGTGGTCGCGCTGCCGGAAGAACATCCTGATCTCCAGGGCACCCCGTCGCAGCCCCAGTCCCCAGGCCCCCGGCAGCCGTACCCGGGCTCCGTCACGTGTTTCCCGTACGGCGGTCGTGGTCATCGCGCGTCCTCCTGTCCGGTGAGCCGGAGGTAGACGTCCTCCAGCGTGGGGCGGGTCACCGTCAGCCCCGGGATCTCGCCGTCGAAGCGGTGGGCCAGTTCGGCGACCGTCCTGGTCGGGGTGTCCGTGCGCACGGCGCGCGCGGTGCCGTCCGGCTCCGTCCACTCGACGGTGGCCCCGGTGCCGAACCGTTCCCGCAGGGTGGCCGGCTCGCCCGTGGCCACGACCCTTCCCCGGGCCACGACGGCCAGCCGGTCGGCCAGCGCCTCGGCCTCCTCCAGGTAGTGCGTGGTGAGCAGGATCGTGGTGCCCTCGACGGCCAGCTTGCGGATCAGGTCCCAGAACTGTCGGCGGGCCGCCGGGTCGAAGCCGGTCGTCGGCTCGTCCAGGAGCAGTAGCTCGGGCCCGCCGATCACACCGAGCGCCACGTCCAGGCGGCGCCGCTGGCCCCCCGACAGGGCCTTGATCCGGCTGTCCGCCTTGGTCTCGAGACCCACCAGGGCGATGACCTCCGCCGGGTCCCGCGGGGCCGGGTAGTAGCGGGCGAAATGCCGGACCGTCTCCGCGACCGTCAACTCGGCAGGCGCGGATTCGTCCTGCCAGACGATGCCGATCCGGGACCGCCACGCGCGTGTGCCGTGCGCCGGGTCCGCGCCGAGCACCGAGACCTCACCGGCGTCCCGGTCCCGGTCGCCCTGGAGGATCTCCACGGTCGTGCTCTTGCCCGCCCCATTGGGCCCGAGCAGGCCGAACACCTCGCCCGCGCGGATGCCGAGATCGAGTCCGTCGACCGCGGTCACGTCGCCGTAGCGCTTGCGCAGACCCCGAACATCCACCGCCAGTTCGTTCGTGTGTGTGGTCATGGCTCAGAGCGTCGGCCGGAACCGAACGTTCGGGGACGACCGTGCGTACTTCCTTATGTCCACCGAACGGTGGACGAGGCCCCGTGTGCGGCACAATGGCCCCTGCCAGAAGAAGGTCCAACTCTCAAGCAGACGGATCGGCGTGATGAGCAAGACGACAGTGAAAGACGTCTCCACGGAGTCCGAGCCCTCGTCGGCGGGCGTCGACACCGCGCCCCGCACCGTGGGCGGCAGCCGGGCCTTCGCCCTGCTGCTGGTGATCACCGGCGCGGCCGGACTGCTCGCCGCGTGGGTCATCACGATCGACAAGTTCAAGATCCTCGAGGGCAAGATCAGCGGCAAGACGTTCACGCCGAGCTGCTCCCTCAACCCGATCATCTCCTGCGGCAGCGTGATGGAGAGCAAGCAGGCCGCCGCCTTCGGGTTCCCCAACCCGATGCTGGGCCTGGTCGCCTACGGCATCGTGATCTGCGTCGGCATGAGCCTGCTGGCCCGCGCCACCTTCCCGCGCTGGTACTGGCTCACCTTCAACTTCGGCACCCTCTTCGGCGTGGCCTTCGTCACCTGGCTCCAGTTCCAGTCCCTGTACCGGATCAACGCCCTGTGCCTGTGGTGCTCGCTCGCCTGGGTCGCCACGATCACGATGTTCTGGTACGTCACCTCGTTCAACATCCGCAACGCCTTCCTGCCGTCACCGGGCTGGCTCAAGCGCTTCCTCGCCGAGTTCACCTGGGTCCTGCCCGTCACGCACTGCGGCATCATCGCGATGATGATCCTGACCCGCTGGGGCAGCAGCCTCTGGGCCTGACCGACGGTCGACGGCGTTGTCAGTGCCGTGAACTAGGGTTTCTGTCGTGGAGCCCGATCTGTTCACCGCGGCGGCGGAAGAGCGCCAGGAGAAGGACCCGGCCGGCAGCCCCCTGGCGGTCCGGATGCGCCCGCGCACCCTCGACGAGGTGGTGGGCCAGCAGCACCTGCTGAAGCCCGGCTCGCCGCTGCGCCGACTGGTCGGCGAGGGCAGCGGCGGTCCCGCCGGACCCTCCTCGGTGATCCTCTGGGGCCCGCCCGGCACCGGCAAGACGACCCTCGCGTACGTCGTCTCGAAGGCCACCAACAAGCGCTTCGTGGAGCTCTCCGCGATCACCGCCGGCGTCAAGGAGGTCCGCGCGGTCATCGACGGGGCCCGCCGTGCGACCGGCGGCTTCGGCAAGGAGACCGTCCTCTTCCTCGACGAGATCCACCGCTTCAGCAAGGCCCAGCAGGACTCCCTGCTCCCCGCCGTCGAGAACCGCTGGGTGACCCTGATCGCGGCCACCACCGAGAACCCCTACTTCTCGGTGATCTCCCCGCTGCTGTCCCGCTCGCTCCTGCTGACCCTCGAACCCCTCACGGACGACGACCTCAGGGGGCTCCTCAAGCGGGCGCTGAGCGACGAGCGCGGCCTGAAGGACGCCGTCACCCTCCCCGAGGACACCGAGGACCACCTCCTGCGGATCGCCGGCGGCGACGCCCGCCGCGCCCTGACCGCCCTGGAGGCCGCCGCCGGGGCCGCCCTGGACAAGGGCGATCCGGAGATCTCCCTCACCACGCTGGAGGAGACGGTCGACCGCGCGGCCGTGAAGTACGACCGCGACGGCGACCAGCACTACGACGTCGCCAGCGCGCTGATCAAGTCGATCAGGGGCTCCGACGTCGACGCCGCCCTGCACTACCTGGCCCGCATGATCGAGGCCGGCGAGGACCCCCGCTTCATCGCCCGCCGCCTGATGATCTCCGCCAGCGAGGACATCGGGCTGGCGGACCCCCATGCGCTTCCCATAGCCGTGGCCGCCGCCCAGGCCGTCGCCATGATCGGCTTCCCCGAGGCCGCCCTCACCCTGAGCCACGCCACCATCGCGCTGGCCCTCGCCCCCAAGTCCAACGCGGCGACCACGGCGATCGGCGCCGCCATGGCGGACGTGCGCCAGGGCCTGGCCGGCCCCGTCCCGCCCCACCTGCGCGACGGGCACTACAAGGGCGCCGCCAAGCTCGGGCACGCCCAGGGGTACGTCTACCCCCACGACCTGCCCGAGGGGATCGCCGAGCAGCAGTACGCCCCGGACGACATCAAGGACCGCGAGTACTACGAACCCACCCGGCACGGTGGCGAGGCGCGGTATGCCGACGCGGTGGAGTGGACCCGGAAGCACCTCGGTCGTAAGCGGTCCTGAGCAGCCTGTAGAATCCCTCGAAGTGCCGAGTCCCGCGCAGTCAGAGCGGGACACCCGGCCGGATCCCCCCAGGGGGCTCCAGGAGCGTCGCGCACCGTTCGAATGGTGTCGCGGGCAGCCCACCACCGTACGCGGTAGGTGGGCCACTCGCGTGCTGCACGTATGTGCCCAGACCAGGGGAGCGGCTGCCCACCAGGTCCCTCGCGGACCCGGCGGGTTTCCCCGGCTGCGGATTGCGACCTCCCTCAACCCTGACGAGCCGAACACTGAGAAATGAGAGATCGTGGCGAACCAGTCCCGCCCCAAGGTCAAGAAGTCGCGTGCCCTCGGCATCGCGCTGACCCCGAAGGCCGTCAAGTACTTCGAGGCCCGTCCCTACCCCCCGGGTGAGCACGGCCGCGGCCGCAAGCAGAACTCGGACTACAAGGTCCGTCTGCTCGAGAAGCAGCGTCTGCGTGCGCAGTACGACGTGTCCGAGCGTCAGCTCGTCCGCGCCTACGAGCGTGCCTCCAAGGTTCAGGGCAAGACCGGTGAGGCCCTGATCATCGAGCTCGAGCGCCGTCTCGACGCGCTGGTCCTGCGTTCGGGCATCGCCCGCACGATCTACCAGGCCCGTCAGATGGTCGTCCACGGCCACATCGAGGTCAACGGCCAGAAGGTCGACAAGCCGTCCTTCCGCGTCCGTCCCGACGACGTGGTGATGGTCCGCGAGCGCAGCCGCAGCAAGACGCTGTTCGAGGTCGCCCGTGCCGGTGGCTTCGCCCCCGACGGTGAGACCCCGCGCTACCTCCAGGTGAACCTCGGCGCCCTGGCGTTCCGCCTGGACCGCGAGCCGAACCGCAAGGAGATCCCGGTGATCTGCGACGAGCAGCTCGTCGTCGAGTACTACGCCCGCTGATCACCGGCAGGCCGTAGCACCACGCACCACCTCAGCCCGCCGTCTCCCCGCCCTTCCGGGTGGGTGAGGCGGCGGGTTCGTGCGTGTCGGGGGCCTTGTGGGTGTGGTGCACGGGCCCACGCGGTGCCGGCAGCCCGGCATGCGGGCGGGCCCGTCCCAGCGCCCGTGCCACCCCCGCCTCCCGCCCCAGGGCCCGCCCCTGTCGTACGCACTCCTCGTACCGTCCGTCGCCCAGCCGCTGCCGGGCCGTCGCCTCGCACAGCTCGTGCGGGGCGTTGTAGTAGGCGGAGCCGAACAAGGGAAGGCCCACCGAGGGCCACAGTGCGGCCGCCGCGCCCTGGAGCACCGCCGCCTCGGCAGGGTCGCCCTGGGTGGCCGTGACCAGGGCGAGCAGTTCGATCGACAGGACCGAGCCGAGCAGGTCGTGGAAGGCGTGCGCACAGCTCAGACAGTCGGTGAGCAGCGCACGCGCGCGTGCGGTGTCGCCCTCGCTCCAGGCCGTGTACGCCAGGACGTACAGCGCGTACGACTGGGCCCACCGCTCGCCGTGGTCCTCGCAGACCCGCCTGACCTCCTCGCACAGCCGCACCGCGCCCGGCAGATCCCCCCGGAAGGCGCGGGCCATCGCGAGCTCGACCTGACCCATCAGCACGTTGCTGTTGAGCTCGCCGATGTCCTCGTAGCGCGCCAGGGCCGAGCGCAGCAAGGTTTCCGCGCGGGGCATGTCGTCCGAGACCAGCGCCAGACAGCCGGTGCGGTGTTCGGCGTACGCCACCGCGGTCCGGTCCGCGGCCCGCTCGGCCTCCTCGCGGCACCGCTGGAGGGCCGCCAGCGCGGGGACGGTGTCGCCCTGGAGGATCGCCACATAGCCCAGCACCCACAGCGCCTTCAGCCGCGCGTGCTCACTGCCGGACCCCGGCTCCGGCAGGCCGTCAGGCTCGGGCAAGCCGTGCGGCCGGGGCTCGCGGTGCGCTTCCGGCTCTCTGTGCGGCTCGGGCTCGCGGTGCGTCCCCGGCTCACCGTGCACCCCTGGCTCACCGTGCGCCCCGGGTCCTCCGTGCGCCCCGGGTTCTCCGTGCGGCTCGGGCTCGCAGTGCGCCTCTGGCTCGCCATGCCCCTCGGGTTCCCCGTGCGGCTCGGGTTCCAGGCTGCGCTCCAGCCAGTGCCGCCCCTCCGAGAGCCGGCCGCAGCCGACCCAGCAGAACCAGAGGGATGCCGCGAGATGCCGGGCCAGCTCCATGCCGTCCGGTTCGGTCAGACAGTGTTCCAGGGCGCAGCGCAGGTTCGGCAGCTCGGCCTCGATCCGGGCGGCCACCTCGTTCTGCCGCGGGGAGAACCAGTCCAGCTCGCACCAGGTGGCCAGGCCCACGTACCAGTCGCGGTGCCGCCTGCGCAGCCGGACCGCGTCACCGGTCGCCTCCAGCCACTCGGCGCCGTACGCGCGCACCGTGTCGAGCATCCGGTAGCGGACACCGGTCGCGGTCTCCTCGCGGGCCACCACGGACTGGGCGAGCAGGGCGGACAGCACGTCGAGGACGTCGTCGCCGCGCAGACCGCCGCCGCTGCACACGTACTCGGCGGCCTCCAGGTCGAACCGCCCCGCGAAGACCGAGAGCCGCGACCACAGCAACCGCTCCTCGGGCGCGCACAGTTCATGGCTCCAGCCGATCGCCGTGCGCAGCGTCCGATGCCGGGGCAGGGCGTCCCGGCCGCCGCCGGCCAGCAGCCGGAACCGATCGTCGAGCCGCTCCAGCAGCTGATCCGGGGACAGTGCCCCCAGCCGCCCCGCGGCCAGCTCGACCGCCAGCGGGATGCCGTCCAGACGCCGGCACAGCTCCCGTACATGAGTGTCGTCCGCGACCGTCACGCCCCGGCGTCCGGCCCGTTCCCGGAACAGCTCCACGGCCTCGTCCTCGGACATCGGGCCCAGCGTGAGGAGCTGCTCGCCGGACACGGCCAGCGGCCTGCGCCCCACGGCGAGGACGGAGACTCCCGGCACCCGCTCCAGCAGCTCGACGACCAGGTCCGCGCACGCGTCCACCAGATGCTCGAAACCGTCCAGGACCAGCAGGAGCCGGCGCCCGGCGAGGTGGGCCAGGAGCGTCTCGCGCGGCGGCCGCGTGGTGTGGTCCGTCAGGCCGAGTGCCTCCACGACCGCGTGGTCGACGAACTCCGGATCGCGTACGGCGGCCAGCTCGACGCGCCACGTTCCGCCGGGCGGTGCGCACCCGCCGCCGGCCACCCGCGCCGCGAGCCGGGACTTGCCGATGCCGCCGGGGCCCGTCACCGTGACCAGCCGCGAGGAGCCGAGCGCCCGCGCCAGACCGCGGAGTTCGGCATGCCGGCCCACGAAGCCGTCGAGCTCCAGGGGGAGGTTGCCGTTCGCCCCGGTGTCCCCGGGCTGATGACCGCGCATGGAACACGGAGCGTACTCAAGCGTGTTCACTCCGTACAATCGCCGACGGCAACCCGGCCACGGGGGAGGGGTAATCCGGTGCGGAGCGCCGTGCTCGGCGCGATAGGCTCGGCTGCGTTATCTACAGGTGTTTATGAGAGCAGGTGTCAGGTGTCCGGTGGAGAGGTTGCCGGGATCCTGGTGGCCGTCTTCTGGGCGATCCTGGTCTCCTTCCTCGCCGTCGCGCTGGCGAGGCTGGCCCAGACGCTCAAGGCGACCACCAAGCTCGTCGCGGACGTGACCGACCAGGCGGTGCCGCTGCTGGCCGACGCCTCCACCGCCGTGCGCTCCGCGCAGACCCAGATCGAACGGGTCGACGCGATCGCCTCGGACGTCCAGGAGGTCACGTCGAACGCCTCCGCGCTGTCCACCACCGTCGCCTCCACCTTCGGCGGCCCCCTGGTCAAGGTCGCGGCCTTCGGCTACGGCGTGCGCCGGGCGCTCGGCGGCCGCAAGGACGACGAGGTGCCCGCGAAGGCCTCCCGACGTACCGTGATCGTGGGCCGGGCGGTATCCCGGGGCCGCGGGAAGAGGGACTGAGGCTCTAGAGATGTTCCGCCGTACTTTCTGGTTCGGCACGGGCGTTGCCGCCGGTGTCTGGGCCACCACCAAGGTCAACCGCAAGCTGAGGCAGCTGACTCCCGAGAGCCTCGCGGCCACCGCGGCCAACAAGGCGATCGAGACGGGCGCCCGCATCAAGGACCGCGCGGTCGGGTTCGCGCTCGACGTCCGCGACAACATGGCCCAGCGGGAGGCCGAGCTGACGGACGCGCTCGGTATCCGCGAGAGTCCCGAACTGCCCGCACCCCGGCGCATCGCCGCCATCGAGAACACCACGTACACCAAGAAGTCGTACAAGACGCACCCGTACAACCGGAATGAGGACCACTGATGGAGTCGGCCGAGATTCGCCGCCGCTGGCTGAGCTTCTTCGAGGAGCGCGGGCACACCGTCGTCCCTTCGGCGTCGCTCATCGCGGACGACCCGACTCTGCTGCTCGTCCCCGCCGGCATGGTGCCCTTCAAGCCCTACTTCCTGGGTGAGGTCAAGCCGCCCTTCGCGCGCGCGACCAGCGTCCAGAAGTGCGTGCGCACGCCCGACATCGAAGAGGTCGGCAAGACCACCCGCCACGGCACGTTCTTCCAGATGTGCGGCAACTTCTCCTTCGGCGACTACTTCAAGGAAGGCGCCATCAAGTACGCCTGGGAGCTGCTCACCAGCCCCCAGGACAAGGGTGGTTACGGCCTCGAGGCCGACCGGCTGTGGATCACCGTCTACAAGGACGACGACGAGGCCGAGCGCATCTGGCACGAGGTCGTCGGGGTGCCGAAGGAGCGCATCCAGCGCCTCGGCATGAAGGACAACTACTGGTCCATGGGCGTCCCCGGACCCTGTGGCCCCTGTTCCGAGATCAACTACGACCGCGGCCCCGAGTTCGGCGTCGAGGGCGGCCCCGCCGTCAACGACGAGCGGTACGTGGAGATCTGGAACCTCGTCTTCATGCAGTACGAGCGCGGCCAGGGCATCGGCAAGGACAACTTCGAGATCCTCGGCGAGCTGCCCAGCAAGAACATCGACACCGGCCTCGGACTCGAGCGCCTCGCGATGATTCTCCAGGGCGTGCAGAACATGTACGAGATCGACACCTCGATGGCCGTCATCAGGAAGGCCACCGAGCTGACCGGTGTCGCGTACGGCGACGCCCACGAGTCGGACGTCTCCCTGCGCGTGGTCACCGACCACATGCGCACCTCCGTCATGCTCATCGGCGACGGCGTCACCCCCGGCAACGAGGGCCGCGGTTACGTCCTGCGCCGCATCATGCGCCGCGCCATCCGGAACATGCGGCTCCTCGGCGCCACCGGTCCCGTCGTGCTCGACCTGATCGACACCGTGATCGCCATGATGGGCCAGCAGTACCCCGAGCTGGTGACCGACCGCGAGCGCATCGAGAAGGTCGCCGTCGCCGAGGAGAACGCCTTCCTCAAGACGCTGAAGGCCGGCACCAACATCCTCGACACCGCGGTCACCGAGACCAAGCAGGCCGGCGGGTCCGTCCTCGCCGGCGACAAGGCGTTCCTGCTCCACGACACCTGGGGCTTCCCGATCGACCTCACCCTCGAAATGGCCGCCGAGCAGGGCCTGTCGGTGGACGAGGACGGCTTCCGGCGCCTGATGAAGGAGCAGCGGGAGCGCGCCAAGGCCGACGCCCAGGCCAAGAAGACCGGGCACGCGGGCGCCGGTGCCTACCGGGAGATCGCCGACAAGACCGGCGAGACCGAGTTCATCGGCTACAGCGACACCGAGGGCGAGTCCACCATCGTCGGCATCCTCGTCGACGGCGTCTCCTCCCCGGCCGCGACCGAGGGCGACGAGGTCGAGATCGTCCTGGACCGCACCCCGTTCTACGCCGAGGGCGGCGGCCAGATCGGCGACACCGGGAAGATCAAGGTCGACTCCGGTGCCGTCATCGAGGTCCGTGACACCCAGAAGCCGGTCCCGGGCGTGTACGTGCACAAGGGCGTCGTCCAGTTCGGTGAGGTCACCGTCGGAGCCAAGGCCCACGCCTCGATCGACGGCCGCCGCCGCACCGCCATCGCCCGCGCCCACTCGGCCACCCACCTCACCCACCAGGCGCTGCGTGACGCGCTCGGCCCGACGGCCGCCCAGGCCGGTTCCGAGAACCAACCCGGCCGTTTCCGCTTCGACTTCGGCTCGCCGTCCGCCGTTCCCACGGCCGTGATGACCGACGTCGAGCAGAAGATCAACGAGGTCCTGGCCCGCGAACTCGACGTCCAGGCCGAGGTCATGGGCATCGACGAGGCCAAGAAGCAGGGCGCCATCGCCGAGTTCGGCGAGAAGTACGGCGAGCGGGTCCGCGTCGTCACCATCGGCGACTTCTCCAAGGAGCTGTGCGGCGGCACCCACGTGCACAACACCGCGCAGCTGGGTCTGGTCAAGCTGCTCGGCGAGTCGTCCATCGGCTCTGGTGTCCGCCGTATCGAGGCGCTCGTCGGTGTGGACGCCTACAACTTCCTCGCCCGTGAGCACACCGTCGTCGCCCAGCTCCAGGAGCTGATCAAGGGCCGCCCGGAGGAGCTTCCGGAGAAGGTCTCCGCCATGCTCGGCAAGCTGAAGGACGCCGAGAAGGAGATCGAGAAGTTCCGCGCCGAGAAGGTCCTCCAGGCCGCGGCCGGTCTCGCCGAGTCCGCCAAGGACGTCCGCGGGATCGCTGTCGTCACCGGTCAGGTCCCGGACGGCACCACCCCGGACGACCTGCGCAAGCTGGTCCTCGACGTACGCGGCCGCATCCAGGGCGGCCGGGCCGCCGTCGTGGCCCTCTTCACCGTCAACAACGGCAAGCCGCTCACGGTCATCGCCACCAACGAGGCGGCCCGCGAGCGCGGTCTCAAGGCCGGTGACCTGGTCCGTACGGCCGCCAAGACCCTCGGCGGCGGCGGTGGCGGCAAGCCGGACGTCGCCCAGGGTGGCGGCCAGAACCCGGCCGCGATCGGCGAGGCCGTGGACGCGGTCGAGCGCCTGGTCGGGGAGACGGCCAAGTAATGCGCAGAGGCCGTCGGCTCGCGATCGACGTCGGGGACGCCCGCATCGGGGTCGCCTCGTGCGACCCCGACGGGATCCTCGCCACTCCGGTGGAGACGGTCCCCGGGCGGGACGTTCCCGCAGCTCAGCGCCGGTTGAAGCAGCTGGTCGAGGAGTACGAACCGATCGAGGTGGTCGTCGGCCTCCCTCGCTCCCTCAAGGGGGGCGAGGGCCCGGCCGCGGTCAAGGTCCGGGGCTTCGCCCAGGAGCTGGCGAAGGGCATCTCACCCGTTCAGGTCCGGCTGGTCGACGAGCGGATGACGACCGTGACAGCAAGCCAGGGGCTGCGCGCGTCCGGGGTGAAATCCAAAAAGGGCAGATCGGTCATTGACCAGGCAGCCGCCGTGATCATCCTCCAGCAGGCCCTGGAATCCGAACGGGTGTCAGGTAAAGCACCCGGCGAGGGCGTCGAAGTGGTCATCTGATCGCGATACGGTAACGTTCCGCGCGACTGCGACACTGTTCGAACAGGTGCCGCACAGAGAGAGGCGGATCGGATGCCGGGCCACAAGCCGCGCGACTGCCGCCTCGCGGCTCTAGGGGATCGATGACTGAGTATGGCCGGGGCCAGGAAGGCTCCGAACCGTGGCATCCGCAGGACCCGTACTACGGGGACGGCGGATGGGAAGGGCAGCAGGCCCCCACCGGGCATCAAGCTGCCTACGGTGGCCAGCAGCAGTATCCCCAGGCCCAGCAGCAGGAGTACGGCGACTGGGGCAACGGTCAGCAGGGCGACTACGGACAGGCGCAGCAGCAGTACCAGCAGTACGACCCGAACCAGGGCTACGACCAGCAGGGTCAGAGCTACGACCAGCAGGGTCAGGGGTACGACCAGCAGGGCCAGGGCTACGACCAGCAGCACTACCCCGCTCAGCAGCACCAGCAGCAGTACGTGCAGCAGCAGTACGACAACGGCGGCTGGGGCGCCGGCACCCAGGTCCCGTACGCGGACCCCTCGGACCCGTACGGTCAGCAGGCCGCGGCCTACGCCCCCGGTGAGCAGCCCGACCAGTACGCCGCCCCCGACGCGTATCCGCCGCCGGAGCCGCCGAACCGTCGCCAGGCCGAGCCGGAAGCGCAGCCCACCGACTGGGATCCCGGCCCCGACGAGGGCGAACACGCCTTCTTCGCGGGCGGGGGCGACGACGAGGACGAGGTCGACGACGAGGGCGGCCGGGGCGACCGCCGGGGCCGCGGCGGCAAGAAACCCAAGAAGAGGCGCAGCGGATGTGCCTGTCTGGTGGTCCTGCTGGTGTTCGGCGGCGGGCTCGGCACGGTCGGGTATTTCGGCTACCAGTTCTACCAAAATCGTTTCGTCTCGGCGCCCGACTACACCGGTGACGGCACCGGCGACAAGGTGGCCATCACCATCCCCTCCGGTGCCAACGGAGCGGAGATGGGACGGCTCCTCAAGGCGGCGGGCGTGGTCAAGAGCGTCGACGCCTTCGTGGCCGCGTTCGCCCACAACAGCGACTCGGGCAAGATCCAGGCGGGTTCGTACCTCCTGAACAAGGAGATGTCCGCAGAGAGCGCCGTTGCGCTGATGCTCGACCCCAAGAGCCAGAACAACCTGATCGTCCGCGAGGGCGAGCGCAACACCACTGTCTACGCGGACATCGACACACGCCTGAAGCTGTCGAAGGGCACCACGGCGAAGGTCGCCAAGCAGAAGTACAAGGACCTCGGGCTGCCCGACTGGGCGCTCGGCCACTCCCAGCTGAAGGACCCGCTCGAAGGGTTCCTCTACCCGTCCGCCTACGCGATCCCCAAGGGCGGGAAGCCGGAGGACGTGCTCAAGGACATGGTCGGCCGGGCCAGCCAGAAGTACGAGGACTTCGGCCTGGAGAAGAAGGCCGAGAGCCTGGGCCTGGACGGCCCCTGGCAGCTGCTCACCGTCGCGAGCCTCGTGCAGGCCGAGGGCACCAGCCACGACGACTTCCGCAAGATGGCCGAGGTCGTCTACAACCGCCTCAAGCCGGGCAACCCGCAGACCTACGGCTCCCTGGAGTTCGACTCCACGTACAACTACGTCAAGAACCAGAGCAAGATCGACCTGACGATCGCCGAGCTCAAGCGGTACAACAACCCGTACAACACGTACTACGTCAAGGGTCTGCCGCCCGGGCCGATCGACAACCCCGGCGAGGAGGCCATCAAGGGGGCGCTCAACCCGACCCATGACGGCTGGTACTACTTCATCTCGCTGGACGGCAAGACCAGCAAGTTCACGAAGACGCTCGCCGAGCACGACAAGCTCGTGCAGGAGTTCAACGCGTCACGGAAGAAGGGCTGAGGACCGCACGTCACCGCAGGGCGGTCGGTCCCTGGTCCTCGCGTGACAACGGATCAAGGAACGGTTCCATGACATCTCGGGCCACCGCCGCCCGCCGGGCCGCCGTCCTCGGCAAGCCCATCGCCCACTCCCTCTCGCCGGTCCTGCACCGCGCCGCCTACGAGGAACTGGGGCTCACCGACTGGTCGTACGACCGCTTCGAGGTCGACGAGGCCGCTCTGCCCGGGTTCGTCGAGGGCCTCGGGCCCGAGTGGGCCGGGCTGTCGGTGACCATGCCGCTCAAGCGGGCGGTCATCCCGCTGCTCGACGGGATCAGTGAGACGGCCGCCTCGGTGGAGACGGTCAACACGGTCCTGTTCACCGAGGACGGCCGCCGCCTCGGCGACAACACCGACATCCCCGGCATGGTCGCCGCCCTCGGCGAGCGCGGAATCGAACAGGTCGACTCGGCGGCCATTCTCGGCGCCGGTGCCACCGCCTCCTCCGCGCTCGCCGCGCTCGCCCGGATCTGCACGGGTGAGGTCGTCGCCTATGTGCGCAGCGAGGCCCGGGCCGTCGAGATGCGGCAGTGGGGCGAGCGCCTCGACGTCGAGGTGCGCACCGCGGACTGGGCGGACGCCGCCGAAGCCCTGCGTGCCCCCCTGGTCGTCGCCACCACCCCCGCCGGCGCCACGGACGCGCTCGCCCACGCCGTGCCGGAACGCCCCGCGGCCCTCTTCGACGTGCTCTACGACCCCTGGCCCACCGAACTCGCGGCCCGCTGGTCGATGACCGGTGGGGCCGTGGTCAGCGGACTCGACCTGCTGGTGCACCAGGCGGTGCTCCAGGTAGAGCTGATGACGGGCCTCGGGCCGGCGCCCGTGGAGGCGATGCGCAAGGCGGGGGAGCACGCGCTCGCGGCCCGTTGACGTCGGTCCGGAGGCCGGGCAGCCCGCGCTCGCGGCCCGCTGACGTCGATCCGGGGGCGGGAGAGCCCGCGCTCGTGGGCCGCTGCCGTCCGTCTGCTGGACCTGTGACCGGTGGTGGGCGCCGGACGTGGGAGGATCGGAGGTGGCGGGCCGGGGCCGCGCACCTGGTCGCGCCGTTGCCGTACGCGAGGACGCGCGTAAGCAGGGCAGTACCAGGGCGCGAGCACTGAGGAGCACCGTTGAGCAGGTTGCGCTGGCTGACCGCGGGGGAGTCCCACGGTCCCGCACTCGTGGCGACGCTGGAGGGCCTTCCCGCCGGTGTGCCGATCACCACGGAGCTGGTGGCGGACCACCTGGCGAGGCGTCGGCTGGGCTACGGCCGCGGTGCCCGGATGAAGTTCGAGCAGGACCAGGTCACCTTCCTCGGCGGTGTCCGGCACGGACTCAGCCTCGGCTCCCCGGTCGCGATCATGGTGGGCAACACCGAGTGGCCCAAGTGGGAGCAGGTCATGGCGGCCGACCCCATCGACCCGGAGATCCTCGCCGGTCTCGCGCGCAACGCCCCGCTGACCCGCCCGCGCCCCGGCCACGCCGACCTCGCGGGCATGCAGAAGTACGGCTTCGACGAGGCCCGGCCGATCCTGGAGCGGGCCTCCGCGCGGGAGACCGCGGCCCGGGTGGCGCTGGGCGCGGTGGCCCGGTCGTACCTCAAAGAGACGGCCGGCATCGAGATCGTCAGCCATGTCGTCGAGTTGTGCTCCGTGAAGGCCCCGGCCGGGGTGTACCCGACCCCGGCCGACGTGGAGAAGCTGGACGCTGACCCGCTGCGCTGCCTGGACGCCGACGCGTCGAAGGCGATGGTGGCCGAGGTGGACCAGGCCCACAAGGACGGCGACACCCTCGGTGGCGTGGTCGAGATCCTGGCCTACGGCGTCCCCGTGGGCCTGGGCTCCCACGTGCACTGGGACCGCAAGCTGGACGCCCGGCTCGCCGGTGCGCTCATGGGCATCCAGGCGATCAAGGGCGTGGAGCTCGGCGACGGCTTCGAGCTGGCCCGGGTGCCCGGATCGAAGGCGCACGACGAGATCGTGAACACCCCCGAGGGCATCCGCCGGGTCTCCGGCCGCTCCGGCGGGACCGAGGGCGGGCTGTCCACGGGTGAGCTGCTGCGGGTGCGGGCGGCGATGAAGCCGATCGCGACCGTGCCGCGGGCCCTTCAGACCGTCGACGTCACCACCGGCGAGGCCGCGCAGGCCCACCACCAGCGCTCCGACGTCTCCGCCGTGCCGGCCGCCGGCATCGTGGCCGAGGCCATGGTCGCCCTCGTCCTCGCGGACGCGGTGGCGGAGAAGTTCGGCGGCGACAGCGTGCCCGAGACCCGTCGCAACGTGACCTCGTACCTCGAGAACCTGGCCATCCGGTGAGCCCCCTGGTGGTGCTCGTCGGTCCGATGGGCGTGGGCAAGTCGACGGTCGGGCGGCTGCTGGCCGAGCGGCTCGGGACCGGCTACCGGGACACCGACGACGACATCGTCGCCGAGCAGGGCCGCGCCATCGCGGAGATCTTCGTCGACGAGGGCGAGCCGGCCTTCCGTGCCATCGAGAAGGCCGCCGTGGCCCGCTCACTCGCCGAGCACGACGGCGTTCTCGCGCTCGGCGGCGGCTCGATCCTCGACGCGGACACCCGCGCCCTGCTGGCCGGGCAGCGGGTGCTGTACCTGTCGATGGACGTCGAGGAAGCGGTCAAGCGCACCGGCCTGAACGCGGCCCGCCCGCTGCTCGCGGTCAACCCGCGCAAGCAGTGGCGCGAGCTGATGGAGGCCCGGCGTTCGCTGTACGAGTCGATCGCCACGGCGGTCGTGGCCACCGACGGCCGCACCCCCGAAGAAGTCACCGACATCGCGCTGGACGCACTGGAGTTGAAGGAAGCATGAGCGAGGCAGTGACGCGCATCCAGGTCGGCGGCACCGCGGGCAGCGAGCCGTACGAGGTCCTGGTGGGACGTCAACTCCTGGGTGAACTGGGCGCGTTGGTCGGGGAGAAGGCCCAGCGGGTCGCCGTCGTCCACCCCGAGGCGCTCGCCGACACCGGTGACGCGCTGCGCGCCGACCTCGCGGAGCAGGGCTTCGAGGCCGTCGCCATCCAGGTGCCGAACGCGGAGGAGGCCAAGACCGCCGAGGTCGCCGCCTACTGCTGGAAGGCGCTCGGACAGTCCGGCTTCACCCGCTCCGACGTCGTGGTCGGCGTCGGTGGCGGTGCGACCACCGACCTCGCCGGGTTCGTGGCCGCGACCTGGCTGCGCGGGGTGCGCTGGATCGCCATCCCCACCACCGTGCTCGCCATGGTCGACGCGGCCGTCGGCGGCAAGACCGGCATCAACACCGCCGAGGGCAAGAACCTCGTCGGCGCCTTCCACCCGCCCGCCGGTGTCCTGTGCGACCTGGCCGCGCTGGACTCCCTGCCGGTCAACGACTACGTCTCCGGACTCGCGGAGATCATCAAGGCCGGCTTCATCGCCGACCCGGTGATCCTGGAGCTCATCGAGTCCGACCCCGAGGCCGCGCGGACCCCGGCGGGACCGCACACCGCCGAGCTCATCGAGCGCTCGATCCGGGTCAAGGCCGAGGTCGTCTCCTCCGACCTCAAGGAGTCGGGCCTCAGGGAGATCCTCAACTACGGCCACACACTGGCCCACGCGATCGAGAAGAACGAGCGGTACAAGTGGCGGCACGGCGCCGCCGTCGCCGTAGGCATGCACTTCGCCGCCGAACTGGGCCGTCTGGCGGGCCGGTTGGACGACGCGACCGCCGACCGTCACCGCACGGTCCTGGAGTCGGTGGGCCTGCCGCTGCACTACCGCTACGACCAGTGGCCCAAGCTGCTGGAGACCATGAAGGTCGACAAGAAGTCCCGCGGCAGTCTGCTGCGGTTCATCGTCCTCGACGGCCTGGGCAAGCCCACCGTTCTGGAGGGCCCGGACCCCGCCGTCCTGCTCGCCGCGTACGGAGAGGTCGGCCAGTAGCTCCCCGTGACGGGCGTCGCGTCGCGGACGGCGAGGCCGGCCGGTAGGTCCCGTGACGGGCGTTCCGCCGGATTCACCTTGCGCCAGGGGCACTTCGGGTCGTCCTCGGTCGTTGCACCGAATGCGGGTCCAGGGCGGTACCGTTCGGTGGCGAGCGGGGTAGGTACCACCCCGTAACCAGCGCCGGGCCCCGACGGGGCACGAGCCGACCAAGACGAGACGGAGTGGCACCGGATGCAGCACGCAGTGGGTTCTCCGCTGCCGCCGCCCCACCAGCCGGGGCACGGACCCGCCGGCGGCTGGACGCCGGCCGCACACCACCCGGGACCGCATCACCCGGGTGCGCACCAGGGTTCCGCCCCGGTGCCCCCACCGCCGCCGGCTCCGGGCTTCACCCCGGCTCCGGTGCCGCCGACGCCACCGCACGCCTCGGTTCCCCCGACGCCTCCGCATGCGTCGGTGCCGCCCGCGCCCCAGCACGCACCGGGCCCACCCGTGCCCCCGCACGGGCCGGGGCCGGTCCCCGACACCACCGGCCATGTTCCGCTGCCGCCCGGCGCCCCGGTGGGCGCGCCGCCCCCCACCGCGCCCGACTCCGCGGGCACCACCTTGGCCGTGCTGCTGATCGGTCCCGCGGGCGCCGGCAAGACGAGCGTCGCCAAGTACTGGGCCGACCACCGCCGCGTCCCCACCGCCCACATCAGCCTCGACGACGTCCGCGAATGGGTCCGCTCGGGCTTCGCCGACCCGCAGTCCGGCTGGAACGACCACTCCGAGGCCCAGTACCGCCTCGCCCGCCGCACCTGCGGCTTCGCCGCCCGCAACTTCCTCGCCAACGGCATCTCCTGCATCCTCGACGACGCCGTGTTCCCGGACCGCCCGGTGGTCGGCCTCGGCGGCTGGAAGCGGCACGTGGGGCCGGGCCTGCTCCCGGTGGTCCTGCTGCCCGGTCTGGAGATCGTCCTGGAGCGCAACGCGGAGCGGTCCGGCAACCGCCGCCTGACGGACGAGGAGGTCGCCCGGATCCACGGCCGGATGGCCGGGTGGTACGGCTCGGGCCTGCCGATCATCGACAACAGCCAGATGGACGTGGAGCAGACGGCGAAGGTGCTGGACGACGTCCTGGCGAGGTCGATAGCCAGCCCGCCGAGCTGGTAGCCGGGACGGCCGACGATCGGCGACCCACCCCACTCGGACTCTCTCAGACGGCGCCGCACCTGCGAAGCTCCTACGCTCAAGTCATGTCAGAGGTGTACGCCACCCGTAGAGCCCGCCTGCGCGACCGCTGCCAGGCCGGCGGCAGCCAGTCCGCGCTGATCTCCCGCCCGGCCAACGTCCGCTACCTCGCGGGCGCCGCGCCGCGGGGCAGCGTCCTGCTGCTCGGCAGGACCGAGGACCTGCTGGTGTGCGCCGGCCCTCCGGACGACCGTCCCGGCACCGGCCGGCCCGACGAGACCGTGCGACTGCACCACCTGCCCGGCGCCGGGGGAGACCCCGCCGTCGCCGCCGCCGACCTCGCCACCGGTCAGGGCGTGGACTCGCTCGCCGTGGAGGAGGAGCACCTCACGGTCTCCCGGCACCGGGCCATCCGCTCGGTCGTCCCGCGGCTGCGCCTCGGGGACCTCGCGGGCGCGGTCGAGCAGCTGCGCGTCATCAAGGACGAGGAGGAGATCTCCTGCCTGCGCATCGGCGCCGAGATCGCCGACCAGGCCCTGGGCGAACTCCTCGAGTCCATCCTCGTGGGCCGTACGGAGAGACATCTCGCGCTGGAACTGGAGCGCAGGCTCGTCGACCACGGCGCCGACGGCCCGGCCTTCGCCACTTCCGTCGGAACCGGTCCGAACTCCGGCCGCCGCGGCCACCGCCCCACCGACCGCCGGGTCGAGGAAGGTGATTTCCTCTCCGTCTGCCTGGGCGCGAGCTACCGCGGCTACCGCTGTGAGATCGGCCGTACCTTCGTCATCGGCACGTCCCCCGCCGACTGGCAGATCGAGCTGTACGACCTCGTCTTCGCCGCTCAGCGGGCCGGACGGGAGTCCCTGGCACCCGGTGCGGCCTACCGTGACGTGGACCGCGCGGCACGGCAGGTGCTGGAGTCCGCGGGGCACCACGAGGGTCTGTCATCCCTCACCGGACACGGTGTGGGACTCGAAATCGACGAGGACCCGCAGTTGGCCCCCGCGGCCATGGGTAAACTGGACGCTTGCGTGCCGGTCACCGTCGAACCGGGGGTCCACCTCCCGGGACGGGGCGGGGTCCGGATCGATGACACGCTCGTCGTACGCCCCGAGGCGGACGGCGGACCCGAGCTACTCACCATCACGACCAAGGAGCTGCTCGCCCTGTAGACAGAGGCGTGCGCCGGGGTCGTCCACGTCAGTCCAGGAGATTCCGCAACCGTGGCTTCCACGAACGACCTCAAGAACGGCCTGGTGCTCAAGCTCGAAGGCGGCCAGCTGTGGTCCGTCGTCGAGTTCCAGCACGTCAAGCCCGGCAAGGGCCCCGCCTTCGTGCGCACCAAGCTCAAGAACGTGCTGTCCGGCAAGGTCGTCGACAAGACGTTCAACGCCGGCGTCAAGGTCGAGACGGCCACTGTCGACAAGCGCGACATGCAGTTCTCGTACATGGACGGCGAGTACTTCGTCTTCATGGACATGGAGACCTACGACCAGCTGATGATCGACCGCAAGACGGTCGCCGACGCCGCGAACTTCCTCATCGAGGGCTTCACGGCCACCGTCGCGCAGCACGAGGGCGAGGTGCTCTTCGTCGAGCTGCCGGCCGCCGTCGAGCTGACGATCCAGGAGACCGAGCCGGGCGTCCAGGGCGACCGCTCCACGGGCGGCACCAAGCCGGCCACCCTGGAGACCGGTCACCAGATCCAGGTCCCGCTCTTCATCACCACCGGTGAGAAGATCAAGGTCGACACCCGCACGAGCGACTACCTCGGCCGGGTGAACAGCTAACCGTGGCTGCCCGCAACACGGCCCGCAAGCGCGCCTTCCAGATCCTCTTCGAGGGCGACCAGCGCGGCGCCGACGTCCTGACGGTCCTCGCGGACTGGGTCCGGCTGTCCCGGGAGGACACCCGGCAGCCTCCGGTGAGCGAGTACACGATGCAGCTGGTCGAGGGCTACTCGGTGCACGCGAAGCGCATCGACGAGCTGATCGCGCAGTACTCGGTGGGCTGGACGCTGGACCGGATGCCGGTGGTCGACCGCAACCTCCTGCGGCTGGGCGCCTACGAGCTGATCTGGGTCGACGAGACCCCGGACGCCGTGGTGCTCGACGAGATGGTGCAGCTGGCGAAGGAGTTCTCCACGGACGAGTCGCCCTCGTTCGTGAACGGCCTGCTGGGCCGGCTGAAGGACCTGAAGCCGTCCCTGCGCCGAGACGAGGCGTGAGCCGAGACCGCTGAGGCGACTCGAGACCAACGCAGTGCCTGAGGGCCCGCAGCGTCACCGCTGCGGGCCCTCAGGCGTACCGGTGCGCGGAAGCGGTGCACCGCGGTGCGTGGAAGCGGTGCGAGGCCCCTACAAAGCCGCCGGGGTGGCCGGAACCCTGAAGTTCCGGCCACCCCGGCGGCACGTTTCTGCTGAGGCGGGGAGAGGCTCAGCTCTCCTCGTGGGACACCGCGCGACGCGCGTCCGCGTCCAGCACGCCCCAGCTGATCAGCTGCTCGGTGAGGACCGAGGGCGACTGGTCGTAGATGACGGCGAGTGTGCGCAGGTCGTCCTGGCGGATCGAGAGCACCTTGCCGTTGTAGTCACCGCGCTGGGACTGGATCGTGGCGGCGTACCGCTGGAGCGGGCCCGCCTTCTCGGCCGGGACGTGAGCCAGCCGCTCCAGGTCCAGGACCAGCTTCGGCGGCGGCTCGGCGGCCCCGCCCGGAGTCGTGCCCGGGAGCAGCTCCTGCACCGGAACGCCGTAGAAATCCGCCAACTCGGCAAGGCGCTGCACGGTCACCGCGCGGTCGCCACGCTCGTACGAACCGACCACGACCGCCTTCCAGCGCCCCTGGGACTTCTCCTCGACACCGTGGAGGGAAAGGCCCTGCTGGGTGCGGATGGCCCGAAGCTTGGCCCCGAGCTGTTTGGCGTATTCGCTGGACATATAGCTCCCCGGACACTGGATCGACGCGACTTCAGTGGTCCCGAGCCGCGCGTCTGGTAACTCACTGTGAGGTTACGCAGCGTGACGCTCCTGCGTCAAGCCGAATGGTCCACACCGGCTCTTCCGTGGTCGCGGGGGCTGATTGCGCCAAGGGGGTGACGCGAGGCGCCCGAAAGGGCCTGCTACCGTGGATGGCGCAAATCCGACGTCCTTTAAGGTCCGTCCCGTGAGGCGGAGAAGGAGGTCCGTTTCGTATGGACAAGCAGGACACTTCTGATATGGGCGCGTCCGATGCCCGGCCCGTTCTCGAGGGCCCCGACATCGCCCGCGTACTGACCCGCATCGCCCACGAGATCGTCGAACGCGCCAAGGGCGCCGACGACGTGGTGCTCCTCGGCATTCCCACCCGGGGCGTCTTCCTCGCCCAGCGGCTCGCCGCGAAGCTCGAGGAGATCACCGACCGCAAGATCCCGGTCGGTTCGCTCGACATCACCATGTACCGCGACGACCTGCGCCTGCACCCGCCGCGCGCGCTGGCCCGCACCGAGATCCCCGGTGACGGCATCGACGGCCGGCTGGTAGTCCTCGTCGACGACGTGCTCTTCTCCGGCCGCACCATCCGCGCCGCCCTGGACGCCCTGAACGACATCGGGCGGCCCCGCGCGGTGCAGCTCGCGGTCCTCGTCGACAGAGGCCACCGCGAACTGCCCATCCGCGCCGACTACGTCGGCAAGAACCTCCCCACGTCGCTGCGGGAGACGGTCAAGGTCCAGCTCGCCGAGGAGGACGGTCGCGACACCGTGCTGCTCGGCGTGAAGCAGACCCAGTAGCGAGCCCCGGGGCACGCCGTGTGTCGGCATGCCCTCGCTTGCCCGGAATCTCCCTCTGAACTGCCTTACGGAGCCTGACAGATGCAGCGTCATCTCATCTCGGCCGCCGACCTCACCCGCGACGACGCCGTCCTGATCCTCGACACCGCCGAGGAGATGGCCCGGGTCGCCGACCGGCCGATCAAGAAGCTGCCGACCCTGCGCGGCCGCACGATCGTCAACCTCTTCTTCGAGGACTCCACGCGCACGCGTATCTCCTTCGAAGCCGCCGAGAAGCGCCTCTCCGCGGACGTCATCAACTTCACCGCCAAGGGTTCCAGCGTCTCCAAGGGCGAGTCCCTGAAGGACACCGCGCAGACCCTGGAGGCCATGGGCGTCGACGCCGTGGTCATCCGGCACGGTGCCTCCGGGGCGCCGTACCGCCTCGCCACCTCCGGCTGGATCGACGCCGCCGTGATCAACGCGGGCGACGGCACCCACCAGCACCCCACCCAGGCCCTCCTGGACGCGTTCACCATGCGGCGGCGGCTCGTCGGGCGGGACGCCGGGATCGGCCAAGACCTCTCCGGCCGGCGCATCACGATCGTCGGGGACGTCCTGCACAGCCGGGTCGCCCGCTCCAACGTCGACCTGCTGCACACCCTCGGCGCCGAGGTCACGCTCGTCGCCCCGCCCACCCTGGTGCCGGTCGGCGTCGAGACCTGGCCCTGCGAGGTGTCGTACGACCTCGACAGCACCCTCGCCAAGTCCGACGCGGTGATGATGCTGCGCGTCCAGCGCGAGCGCATGAACGCCGCGTTCTTCCCGACCGAGCGGGAGTACTCCCGGCGCTACGGCCTGGACGGCGACCGCATGGCGCGGATGCCCGAGCACGCCATCGTGATGCACCCCGGCCCCATGGTCCGGGGCATGGAGATCACCGCCGAGGTCGCCGACTCGGACCGCTGCACCGTCGTGGAGCAGGTCGCAAACGGAGTCTCCATCCGGATGGCCGTCCTGTACCTCCTTCTGGGCGGCAACGAGCCCGCCGTCAGCCACACCCGTATCGAGGAGAAGTAAGTCACATGAGCAAGATCCTGATCCGTGGTGCGAAGGTCCTCGGCGGCGAGCCGCAGGACGTGCTGATCGACGGGGCCGTCATCGCCGAAGTGGGCTCCGGGCTGTCCGCCGAGGGCGCCGAGGTCGTCGAGGCGGCCGGCAAGGTGCTGCTGCCGGGCCTCGTCGACCTGCACACCCATCTGCGCGAGCCGGGCCGCGAGGACTCCGAGACCGTGCTGACCGGCACCCGGGCGGCCGCGAGCGGCGGCTACACGGCCGTGTTCGCCATGGCCAACACCTTCCCGGTCGCCGACACCGCCGGCGTCGTCGAGCAGGTCTACCGGCTCGGGCAGGAGCACGGCTACTGCGACGTGCAGCCCATCGGTGCCGTGACCGTGGGCCTCGAGGGCAAGAAGCTCGCCGAGCTGGGCGCCATGCACGAGTCGGCCGCCGGGGTCACCGTCTTCTCCGACGACGGCAAGTGCGTCGACGACGCCGTGATCATGCGCCGCGCCCTGGAGTACGTGAAGGCCTTCGGCGGGGTCGTCGCCCAGCACGCGCAGGAGCCGCGGCTGACCGAGGGCGCCCAGATGAACGAGGGCATCGTCTCCGCCGAGCTGGGGCTCGGCGGCTGGCCCGCGGTGGCCGAGGAGTCGATCATCGCCCGTGACGTCCTGCTCGCCGAGCACGTCGGGTCCCGCGTCCACATCTGCCACCTGTCGACCGCCGGGTCCGTCGAGATCGTCCGCTGGGCCAAGTCCCGCGGCATCGACGTCACCGCCGAGGTCACCCCGCACCACCTGCTCCTCACCGACGAGCTGGTGCGGACGTACAACCCGGTGTACAAGGTCAACCCGCCGCTGCGCACCGAGCGGGACGTGCTGGCGCTGCGCGAGGCCCTCGCCGACGGCACGATCGACATCGTCGCCACCGACCACGCCCCGCACCCGCACGAGGACAAGGACTGCGAGTGGGCCGCGGCCGCCATGGGGATGGTCGGCCTGGAGACCGCGTTGTCAGTGGTGCAGGAGACCATGGTGGAGACGGGCCTGCTGGACTGGGCCGGGGTCGCCGCCCGCATGTCCGCCAAGCCCGCCGAGATCGGGCAGGCACAGGGTCACGGCCGTCCCGTCTCGGCAGGTGAGCCCGCCAACCTCACGCTCGTCGACACGGCATACCGTGGGTCGGTGGACCCCGCGGGCTTCGCCTCGCGCAGCCGCAACACCCCGTACGAGGGGCGTGAGCTGCCGGGCCGTGTCACCCACACCTGGCTCCGGGGCAAGGCCACGCTCGTCGACGGGAAGCTCACGTGACACCAGTAACCCTGCTCGCCGCCGGACTCGCCGCCGAGAAGAAGTCCGCCGAGGTCACCGACTGGGCCGCCCGTATCGGCTGGCTCGTCGGCCTCGCCCTGTTCGTCGCGCTCGTCTACTGGCTGATGCGCGAGGGCTGGAAGTGGCGCGGCACCCTCCAGGGCGACCTGCCCGAGCTCCCGACCGCGCCGGACGACCCGGGCCCGGCCAGACTGACCATGAGCGGCCGGTACCACGGCTCCACCACCGCCGGGCAGTGGCTCGACCGGATCGTGGCGCACGGCCTCGGCACCCGCAGCCGGGTCGAGCTCACGCTCACCGACGCGGGACTGGACGTCGTACGCCCCGGCGCGACCGACTTCTTCGTCCCCCGCGCGGCCCTGCGGGAAGCCGTGCTCGGCAAGGGCATCGCCGGCAAGGTCCTCACCGAGGGCGGGCTGCTCCTGGTGACCTGGGCGCACGGCGAACGGCTGATCGACTCAGGGTTCCGGTCCGACCGCGCGGCCGAGCACACCGAGTGGGTCGACGCCATCAACACCATGATCAACAAGACGGAAACGGAAGGCGCACGATGACGACCTCCACCAGGGGAACCGCGAAGGTTCCCGCCGTACTCGTCCTGGAGGACGGCCGGATCTTCCGCGGCCGTGCCTACGGGGCCGTGGGGGAGACCTTCGGCGAGGCCGTGTTCTCCACCGGCATGACCGGCTACCAGGAGACCCTGACCGACCCGTCGTACGACCGCCAGATCGTCGTCGCGACCGCCCCGCAGATCGGCAACACCGGCTGGAACGACGAGGACGACGAGTCCCGCCGCATCTGGGTCTCCGGCTACGTCGTGCGCGACCCCGCGCGCGTGCCGTCCAACTGGCGCGCCAAGCGGTCCCTGGACGACGAGCTGGTCGCGCAGGGCGTCGTCGGGATCTCCGGCATCGACACCCGCGCCCTCACCCGCCACCTGCGCGAGCGCGGCTCCATGCGCTCCGGGATCTTCTCCGGCGAGGCGCTCGCCGCCGACGCCGAGCTCGTCGCGCGCGTGCAGGCCCAGCCGCACATGAAGGGCGCCTCGCTCTACGAGGAGGTCGCCACCAAGGAGACGTACGTCGTCCCCGCGGTCGGTGAGAAGAAGTTCACCGTCGCCGCGATCGACCTCGGCATCAAGGGCATGACCCCGCACCGCATGGCCGAGCGCGGCATCGAGGTGCACGTCCTGCCCGCCACGGCGAGCGTCGAGGACGTCTATGCCGTGAACCCCGACGGCGTGTTCTTCTCCAACGGCCCGGGCGACCCGGCCACCGCCGACGGCCCCGTCGCGCTCATGACCGCGGTCCTGGAGCGCCGGACGCCCCTGTTCGGCATCTGCTTCGGCAACCAGATCCTCGGGCGCGCGCTCGGCTTCGGCACCTACAAGCTGAAGTACGGCCACCGGGGCATCAACCAGCCCGTGCAGGACCGCACCACCGGCAAGGTCGAGGTGACCGCGCACAACCACGGGTTCGCCGTGGACGCGCCGCTCGACAAGGTCAGCGAGACGCCGTTCGGCCGCGCCGAGGTCTCCCACGTCTGCCTGAACGACAACGTCGTGGAGGGCCTCCAGCTGCTCGACCAGCCGGCCTTCTCCGTCCAGTACCACCCCGAGGCGGCGGCCGGCCCGCACGACGCCGCCTACCTGTTCGACCGCTTCACGTCTTTGATGAGCACCGTCATGGAGGGCCAGCGTGCCTAAGCGCACCGATATCCAGTCCGTCCTGGTCATCGGCTCCGGCCCGATCGTCATCGGCCAGGCCGCCGAGTTCGACTACTCCGGCACCCAGGCGTGCCGGGTCCTGAAGGCCGAGGGCCTCAGGGTCATCCTGGTCAACTCCAACCCGGCGACGATCATGACCGACCCGGAGATCGCCGACGCCACCTACGTCGAGCCGATCACCCCGGAGTTCGTCGAGAAGATCATCGCCAAGGAGCGCCCGGACGCTCTGCTGCCCACCCTGGGCGGCCAGACGGCCCTCAACACCGCGATCTCGCTGCATGAGGCCGGCACCCTCGACAAGTACGCCGTGGAGCTGATCGGCGCCAACGTCGAGGCGATCAACAAGGGCGAGGACCGCGACCTCTTCAAGGGCGTCGTCGAGGAGGTCCGCAAGAAGATCGGGCACGGCGAGTCCGCCCGCTCGGTCATCTGCCACTCCATGGACGACGTCCTCGCGGGCGTCGAGACGCTGGGCGGCTACCCGGTCGTCGTCCGCCCCTCCTTCACCATGGGCGGCGCCGGCTCCGGCTTCGCGCACGACGAGGAGGAGCTGCGCCGCATCGCCGGCCAGGGCCTCACCCTCTCGCCGACCACCGAGGTGCTCCTGGAGGAGTCCATCCTCGGCTGGAAGGAGTACGAACTGGAGCTGATGCGCGACAAGCACGACAACGTCGTGGTCGTCTGCTCCATCGAGAACTTCGACCCCATGGGCGTGCACACCGGCGACTCGATCACCGTCGCGCCCGCCATGACGCTCACCGACCGCGAGTACCAGGTGCTGCGCGACGTCGGCATCGCGATCATCCGCGAGGTCGGCGTCGACACCGGCGGCTGCAACATCCAGTTCGCGGTGAACCCCGAGGACGGTCGCGTGATCGTCATCGAGATGAACCCGCGCGTGTCGCGCTCCTCCGCCCTCGCCTCCAAGGCCACCGGCTTCCCGATCGCCAAGATCGCCGCGAAGCTCGCCGTGGGCTACACCCTGGACGAGATCCCGAACGACATCACCGAGCAGACCCCGGCCTCCTTCGAGCCGACCCTCGACTACGTCGTGGTCAAGGCCCCCCGGTTCGCCTTCGAGAAGTTCCCCCAGGCCGACTCCACCCTCACGACCACCATGAAGTCGGTCGGCGAGGCCATGGCCATCGGCCGCAACTTCACCGAGGCCTTCCAGAAGGCGCTGCGCTCGCTGGAGAAAAAGGGCAGCCAGTTCACCTTCGTGGGCGAGCCCGGCGACAAAACCGCGCTCCTGGAGACGTCCGTACGGCCCACCGACGGCCGTATCAACACCGTCATGCAGGCCATCCGCGCGGGCGCCACGCCGCAGGAGGTCTTCGATTACACGAAGATCGACCCCTGGTTCGTCGACCAGCTCTTCCTGATCAAGGAGGTCGCCGACGAGCTGGCCGGGGCCGAGCGCCTGGACGCCGACCTCCTCGCCGAGGCCAAGCGGCACGGCTTCTCCGACCAGCAGATCGCCGAGATCCGGGGCCTGCGCGAGGACGTGGTGCGCGAGGTGCGGCACGCCCTCGGTGTCCGCCCGGTCTACAAGACCGTCGACACCTGCGCCGCCGAGTTCGCCGCGAAGACGCCGTACTTCTACTCCTCCTACGACGAGGAGAGCGAGGTCGCGCCGCGCGAGAAGCCGGCCGTCATCATCCTGGGCTCCGGTCCCAACCGCATCGGCCAGGGCATCGAGTTCGACTACTCCTGTGTGCACGCCTCCTTCGCGCTGTCGGACGCCGGGTACGAGACCGTGATGGTCAACTGCAACCCGGAGACCGTCTCCACCGACTACGACACCTCCGACCGGCTGTACTTCGAGCCGCTCACCCTGGAGGACGTCCTGGAGATCGTCCACGCCGAGCAGCAGGCCGGCCCCGTCGCGGGTGTCATCGTGCAGCTCGGCGGGCAGACCCCGCTGGGCCTGTCGCAGGCGCTCAAGGACAACGGCGTCCCGGTCGTCGGCACCTCGCCCGAGGCGATCCACGCCGCCGAGGACCGCGGCGCCTTCGGCCGGGTCCTCGCCGAGGCGGGCCTGCCGGCCCCCAAGCACGGCACCGCCACCACCTTCACCGGCGCCAAGGCCATCGCGGACGAGATCGGCTACCCGGTCCTCGTGCGGCCCTCCTACGTCCTCGGCGGCCGCGGCATGGAGATCGTCTACGACGAGACCCGCCTGGAGGCCTACATCGCCGAGTCGACCGAGATCAGCCCCTCGCGGCCGGTCCTCGTCGACCGCTTCCTGGACGACGCCATCGAGATCGACGTGGACGCGCTCTACGACGGCCAGGAGCTGTACCTGGGCGGCGTGATGGAGCACATCGAGGAGGCCGGCATCCACTCCGGCGACTCGGCGTGCGCGCTGCCTCCGATCACGCTCGGCGGCCACGACATCAAGCGGCTGCGGGCGTCCACGGAGGCCATCGCCAAGGGCGTCGGGGTCCGCGGACTGATCAACATCCAGTTCGCGATGGCCGGCGACATCCTCTACGTCCTGGAGGCCAACCCGCGCGCGTCCCGCACGGTCCCCTTCACCTCGAAGGCGACCGCGGTGCCGCTCGCCAAGGCCGCCGCGCGGATCTCGCTGGGCGCGACCATCGCCGAGCTGCGCGCCGAGGGGCTGCTCCCGGCCAACGGCGACGGCGGCGAACTCCCGCTCGACGCGCCGATCTCCGTCAAGGAGGCCGTCATGCCGTGGTCGCGGTTCCGCGACATCCACGGCCGCGGCGTCGACACCGTGCTCGGCCCGGAGATGCGCTCCACGGGCGAGGTCATGGGCATCGACTCGGTCTTCGGCACGGCGTACGCCAAGTCGCAGGCCGGTGCCTACGGCCCGCTGCCCACCAAGGGCCGCGCGTTCATCTCGGTCGCCAACCGCGACAAGCGCTCGATGATCTTCCCGGCCCGCGAACTGGTCGCCCACGGCTTCGAGCTGCTCGCCACCTCCGGCACGGCAGAGGTCCTCAAGCGGAACGGCATCAACGCCACGGTGGTGCGCAAGCAGTCCGAGGGCCCCGGCCCCAACGGCGAGAAGACCATCGTCCAGTACATCCACGACGGCGAGGTCGACCTCATCGTCAACACCCCCTACGGCACCGGCGGCCGCCTCGACGGCTACGAGATCCGTACGGCGGCCGTGGCGCGGTCGGTCCCGTGCCTGACGACGGTCCAGGCGCTCGCTGCCGCCGTCCAGGGCATCGACGCCCTCAACCACGGTGACGTGGGCGTCCGCTCGCTCCAGGAACACGCGGAACACCTGACCGCGGCCCGCGACTAGCGGCCCCGAGGGGGACACCGGAAACGGTGTCCCCCTCTTCGTGAGGACACCCATGTCGTCGTGAGGAACCATGTACAAGATCTTCTTCAACCTCGTCTTCCAGCGCATGGACCCGGAGAAGGCCCACCACCTGGCCTTCCGGTGGATCCGCCTCGCCGTCCGGATCCCCGTGCTGCGCACCTTCGTCGCGGCGGCCCTGGCCCCCCGGTACCGGGAGCTGCGCACCGAGGCCTTCGGGCTGCGCATGCACGGCCCCTTCGGACTGGCCGCCGGCTTCGACAAGAACGCGGTCGCCGTCGACGGCATGGCGATGCTCGGCTTCGACCACATCGAGATCGGCACGGTGACCGGGGAGGCGCAGCCCGGCAACCCCAGGAAGCGGCTGTTCCGCCTGGTGCCGGACCGCGCGCTCATCAACCGCATGGGCTTCAACAACGAGGGCTCGCTGGCCGTGGCGGCCCGTCTCGCGTCCCGCGAGCCGGTCTTCAAGACCGTCGTGGGCGTCAACATCGGCAAGACCAAGGTCGTCCCGGAGGCCGAGGCCGTCGGTGACTACGTGAAGTCCGCCGAGCGGCTCGCCCCCTTCGCCGACTACCTCGTGGTGAACGTGTCGTCGCCCAACACGCCCGGGCTGCGCAACCTCCAGGCCGTCGACCACCTGCGTCCGCTCCTGGCCGCCGTCCGTGAGGCCGCGGACCGCATCGTCGCGCACCGCCGGGTCCCGCTCCTGGTCAAGATCGCGCCCGACCTCGCCGACGAGGACGTCGACGCGGTGGCCGACCTCGCCGTCGAGCTCGGGCTGGACGGGATCATCGCCACCAACACGACCATCGCGCGCGAGGGCCTGAGGTCCGAGGCCTCCCTGGTGAAGGAGACGGGCGGGCTCTCCGGGGCGCCCCTCAAGGAGCGTTCCCTGGAGGTCCTCAGGCGCCTGTACGCGCGCGTGGGCGACCGGATCACCCTGGTGGGCGTCGGCGGCGTCGAGAACGCCGAGGACGTCTGGCAGCGCATCCTGGCCGGTGCCACGCTGGTCCAGGGCTACAGCGCGTTCGTCTACGAGGGCCCCTTCTGGAGCCGGGCCATCCACAAGGGGCTCGCCGCGCGCCTGCGCACGAGCCCCCACGCCACCCTCGCCGACGCGGTCGGCGCCGACGTGAGGAAGACGGCATGACCTCGTACGAGCCCTTCGGCGCCCGCCTGCGCCACGCCATGGACGAGCGCGGCCCGCTGTGCGTCGGAATCGACCCGCACGCCTCGCTGCTCGGTGAGTGGGGCCTGAACGACGACGTGGCCGGCCTGGAGCGGTTCAGCCGCACCGTCGTCGAGGCGCTGTCCGACCGGGTCGCCGTGTTCAAGCCGCAGAGCGCGTTCTTCGAGCGCTTCGGCTCGCGCGGTGTCGCCGTCCTGGAGCAGACGGTCCAGGAGGCGCGGGCGGCCGGGGCGCTGGTCCTCATGGACGCCAAGCGCGGCGACATCGGCTCCACCATGGCCGCGTACGCCGAGGCCTTCCTGCACAAGGACTCGCCCCTGTTCTCGGACGCGCTGACCGTGTCGCCGTACCTCGGCTACGGCTCGCTCGCGCCGGCGGTCGCGCTGGCGCGGGAGAGCGGCGCGGGCCTGTTCGTGCTCGCGCTCACCTCCAACCCGGAGGGCGGCGAGGTCCAGCACGCGGTCCGCGCGGACGGCCGTGACGTCGGCGCGACCATGCTGGCCCACCTGGCCGCCGAGAACACCGGGGAGCAGCCTCTCGGGTCCTTCGGCGCGGTCGTGGGGGCCACCCTCGGCGATCTGTCGTCCTACGACCTGGACATCAACGGCCCGCTCCTCGCGCCCGGTGTCGGCGCCCAGGGAGCCACCCCGGCCGATCTGCCCCGGGTCTTCGGCAGGGCGATCCGCAATGTCGTCCCGAACGTCAGCCGGGGAGTGCTGCGGCACGGTCCGGACGCCGGGGCGCTGCGCGCGTCCGCCGAGCGGTTCGCGGACGAGGTCCGTGCGGCGCTGCCGACCGGCTGAGAAGGTTCGATTTTCTCGTTCGAGTCCCCGGCAAGGGGTTCGACAGCCGGTTCGACGAGTGGTCACAGGCCTGCTTGAGCCTGAATACATCCTCAAATCCGGGGCAGTATGTCAGGAATGTCCGTCCTGACGGAGGCTGACCAGGACTTTTCCGCAGTTCTCGCTGACTCTGGCGGAGTTGGCCGCTAGTCTCCGAGCAGAGTCAACGGGCAAGTGTGTTGCTCGTGGCTCACCAGGTGTGGGGCGACTAGGTTCCTCACCGGTCCGTATCCGACAGTTCGACATCCGAGGTGACGTAGGCGTGGCTCTTCCGCCCCTTACCCCTGAACAGCGCGCAGCCGCGCTCGAAAAGGCCGCCGCGGCTCGCCGGGAGCGGGCCGAGGTCAAGAATCGACTCAAGCACTCCGGCGCCTCCCTGCACGAGGTCATCAAGCAGGGCCAGGAGAACGACGTCATCGGCAAGATGAAGGTCTCCGCCCTGCTCGAGTCCCTGCCGGGCGTGGGCAAGGTCCGCGCCAAGCAGATCATGGAGCGTCTGGGCATCTCCGAGAGCCGTCGTGTACGCGGCCTCGGTTCCAACCAGATCGCTTCGCTGGAGCGTGAGTTCGGCAGCACCGGTTCCTGAGCCCGGGCACCCCGGGTTTGCTGGAATAATCGCTGTATGAGTGAACGTCCGCGGCTGACCGTGCTCTCCGGCCCCTCAGGGGTCGGCAAGAGCACGGTCGTCGCCCATATGCGCAAGGAACACCCCGAGGTCTGGCTCTCGGTGTCGGCGACGACCCGCAAGCCCCGCCCCGGCGAGAAGCACGGTGTCCAGTACTTCTTCGTCACCGACGAGGAGATGGACAAGCTGATCGCCAACGGTGAGCTGCTGGAGTGGGCCGAGTTCGCCGGCAATCGCTACGGCACGCCGCGTGCGGCCGTGCTGGAGCGGCTGGAGGCCGGTGAGCCCGTCCTGCTGGAGATCGACCTCCAGGGTGCCCGGCAGGTCCGTGAGTCCATGACGGACGCCCAGCTGGTGTTCCTGGCTCCTCCCTCCTGGGAGGAGCTGGTGCGCAGACTCACCGGACGGGGCACGGAGCCGCCCGAGGTGATCGCTCGCCGCCTGGAGGCGGCGAAGGTCGAACTGGCGGCCGAAACCGAGTTCGATGTGACCTTGGTCAACACCTCCGTCGAGGACGTGGCGCGCGAGCTGCTAGCCTTGATGGATGTCCTGTGATCGTCAGCGGTCACTGACACTGATTCTTTCCCATCCATCGGAAGGTAGAGCGTGTCCTCTTCCATCTCCGCGCCCGAGGGCATCATCAACCCGCCGATCGACGAGCTCCTCGAGGCCACCGACTCGAAGTACAGCCTCGTGATCTACGCGGCCAAGCGGGCCCGCCAGATCAACGCGTACTACTCGCAGCTCGGCGAGGGCCTTCTCGAGTACGTCGGTCCGCTGGTGGACACCCACGTCCACGAGAAGCCGCTCTCGATCGCCCTCCGCGAGATCAACGCGGGTCTGCTGACGTCCGAGGCCGTCGAGGGCCCGGCGCAGTAGTACGTTCAGATTGCAGTTGGCTTTTCCACAGGCCCGGCAGCGCGACTGTCGGGCCTGTGGTGTGTCATGGAGTCGTTGCTTCGACGAAGGGGAGACCTGGTGGACAAGCCGAAGGTCGTGCTGGGCGTCAGCGGTGGCATCGCCGCCTACAAGGCCTGTGAACTGCTGCGCAGGCTGACCGAGTCCGGGCACGAGGTCCGCGTCGTCCCCACCGCCTCCGCGCTGCACTTCGTCGGCGCAGCCACCTGGTCCGCCCTCTCCGGCAACCCGGTCTCCACGGAGGTCTGGGACGACGTCCACGAGGTCCCGCACGTCCGTATCGGACAGCACGCCGACCTCGTGGTCGTGGCCCCGGCCACCGCCGACATGCTCGCCAAGGCCGCGCACGGCCTCGCCGACGACCTGCTCACCAACACCCTCCTCACCGCCCGCTGCCCGGTCGTCTTCGCCCCCGCGATGCACACCGAGATGTGGGAACACCCGGCCACGCAGGAGAACGTGGCGACCCTGCGGCGGCGCGGCGCGATCGTGATCGAACCCGCCGTCGGCCGGCTGACCGGCGTCGACACCGGCAAGGGCCGGCTGCCGGAGCCGTCCGAGATCTTCGAGGTGTGCCGCCGTGTGCTCGCCAGAGGGGTGCGGGAGCCCGACCTCGCCGGCCGGCATGTCGTCGTCAGCGCGGGCGGCACCCGCGAGCCCCTCGACCCGGTCCGCTTCCTCGGCAACCGTTCCTCCGGCAAGCAGGGCTACGCCCTCGCCCGCACCGCCGCCGCGCGCGGCGCCCGGGTCACGCTCGTCGAGGCGAACACCGGCCTGCCCGACCCGGCCGGCGTGGACATCGTCCGGGTCGGGACGGCCGTACAGCTGCGTGAGGCGGTCCTCAAGGCGGCGGCCGACGCCGACGCGGTCGTCATGGCGGCCGCGGTCGCGGACTTCCGGCCGCGGGACTACGCCACCGGAAAGATCAAGAAGAAGGACGGCCAGGACCCCGAGCCCGTCGTCCTGGTGCGGAATCCGGACATTCTCGCCGAGATCTCCGCCGAGCGCGCCCGCCCCGGTCAGGTCGTCGTCGGCTTCGCCGCCGAGACCGATGACGTGCTGGCCAACGGCCGCACGAAGCTGGAGCGCAAGGGCTGCGACCTCCTCGTCGTCAACGAGGTGGGCGAGCGCAAGACCTTCGGGTCCGAGGAGAACGAGGCCGTGGTGCTCGGTGCCGACGGCAGCGAGACCCCGGTCCCGTACGGACCGAAGGAGTTCCTGGCCGAAACCGTCTGGGACCTGGTGGCGGCGCGCCTCTCCTGAGTGTTTCCTTCGCTTCTCGGCCCCTTCACACCTCTGCCACGGAGGTGTGGCGCCCCTGGCCAAGCCCGCTCGGAATTGGGCACAATGCGCGTGCCGCAGGTCACAGCCCTCCCGAGAGGCGAGACAGGGAGGCCGATGGCCGAGCACGACCGATAAGCTGTTCTCGGACGACGCCGGGCGCAGCCCCCGAGCCCGTCCGACAATGATCAGACAGCAGCCGCTGCAACCCCAGGGAGCGTTGTGTCCCGTCGCCTGTTCACCTCGGAGTCCGTGACCGAGGGCCACCCCGACAAGATCGCTGACCAGATCAGTGACACCATCCTCGACGCGCTGCTCAAGGAGGACCCGACGTCCCGGGTCGCCGTCGAGACGCTGATCACCACCGGTCTGGTGCACGTGGCCGGTGAGGTCACCACCAAGACCTACGCGCCCATCGCCCAGCTGGTGCGCGAGAAGATCCTGGAGATCGGTTACGACTCCTCCAAGAAGGGCTTCGACGGCGCCTCCTGCGGTGTATCGGTGTCGATCGGCGCGCAGTCGCCGGACATCGCGCAGGGCGTCGACACGGCGTACGAGAACCGTGTCGAGGGCGACGAGGACGAGCTGGACCGCCAGGGTGCGGGCGACCAGGGTCTGATGTTCGGCTACGCGACGGATGAGACCCCGACCCTGATGCCGCTGCCGATCTTCCTGGCGCACCGGCTGGCCAAGCGCCTGTCCGAGGTCCGCAAGAACGGCACCATCCCCTACCTGCGTCCCGACGGCAAGACCCAGGTCACCATCGAGTACGACGGTGACAAGGCGGTCCGTCTGGACACCGTCGTGGTCTCCTCGCAGCACGCCTCCGACATCGACCTGGAGTCGCTGCTCGCGCCCGACATCCGCGAGTTCGTCGTGGAGCCGGAGCTCAAGGCGCTCCTGGACGAGGGCATCAAGCTGGACACGGACAGCTACCGTCTCCTGGTCAACCCGACCGGTCGCTTCGAGATCGGCGGCCCGATGGGTGACGCCGGTCTGACCGGCCGCAAGATCATCATCGACACGTACGGCGGCTACGCCCGCCACGGCGGCGGTGCCTTCTCGGGCAAGGACCCGTCCAAGGTGGACCGTTCGGCCGCGTACGCGATGCGCTGGGTCGCCAAGAACGTCGTTGCCGCCGGTCTGGCCTCGCGCTGCGAGGTCCAGGTGGCGTACGCGATCGGCAAGGCCGAGCCCGTCGGTCTGTTCGTGGAGACCTTCGGCACCGCGAAGGTCGACACCGACCGGATCGAGAAGGCGATCGACGAGGTGTTCGACCTGCGTCCGGCCGCGATCATCCGCGACCTCGACCTGCTGCGCCCGATCTACTCCCTGACGGCGGCGTACGGCCACTTCGGCCGCGAGCTGCCCGAGTTCACGTGGGAGAAGACGGACCGCGTGGAGGCGCTGCGCAAGGCCGCGGGGCTGTAGTACCGCAGAGCCCTTCGGTTGACGCGAGGCCCGGTGCCCCTTCGGGGGTGCCGGGCCTCGGCGTTTCACGGGCACGGTTCGCGCGGCAACGGGGCGGCGGGAACCGGGCTTCCGGCTGCGGCGGTTGTCAGTGGGGGCTGGTAAGAATGTCCGGGTGAGCAGCGAGAACGGGGTGACGGGCGAGGGGGCGGAGGGGGCGCCCCCCGAGCAGCTTGCGTTCATTCGGGAGAGTGTGCGGAAGGCCAAGGTGCCGCGGGCCAAGCCGCGGACCTGGCGGGGGGCCGCGCTCGCCAAGGAGCTGCCCGTCGCGCGGGTTCTCGTCGACAAGGGCGTGCTGCATCTCGACCGGTACTTCGACTACGCGGTGCCCGAGGAGCTCGACGCGGACGCGCAACCGGGGGTGCGGGTCCGGGTGCGGTTCGGGGCCGGGCGCGGACGGGTCAGGGACGGGCGGCGGGAGGGCGGCGGCCTGATCGACGGGTTTCTGATCGAGCGGCTCGCCGAGTCGGACTACTCCGGGCCCCTGGCCGCGCTCGCCCAGGTCGTGTCTCCGGAGCGGGTGCTCAGCGAGGAGCTGCTGGGGCTCGCCCGGGCCGTCGCCGACCGGTATGCGGGCAGCCTCGCCGATGTGCTCCAGCTCGCCGTGCCGCCGCGCAGTGCCCGGGCCGAACAGCGGTCCTCGCCCGCGCCCCTGCCACCCCCCGAGGCGCCCGAGGCGGGGTCCTGGGGGCGTTACGAGCGCGGGAGCGCGTTCCTGGAGTCGCTGGCCTCGGGAGGCACTCCCCGGGCGGTCTGGAACGCCCTGCCGGGGCCCGAGTGGAGCGAGGAGCTGGCGCGGGCCGTCGCCGCGACCCTGTCCTCCGGACGGGGGGCCCTGGTCGTCGTACCGGACGGCCGGGCCGTCGCGCGGGTCGACGCCGCGCTGACCTCGGTGCTGGGGGAGGGGCGGCACGCCGTCCTGACCGCCGACGCCGGGCCGGAGAAGCGGTACCGCGAGTGGCTGGCCGTACGGCGGGGGGCGGTGCGTGCGGTGGTCGGGACGCGGGCCGCCATGTTCGCGCCCGTGCAGGACCTGGGGCTCGTCGCCCTGTGGGACGACGGCGACGACAGCCACAGTGAGCCGCATGCCCCGCAGCCGCATGCGCGCGAAGTGCTGTTGTTGCGGGCCGCGCTGGACAAGTGCGCTTTCCTGCTCGGGAGTTGGAGCTGCACGGTGGAGGCCGCACAGCTGGTCGAGACCGGGTGGGCAGGGCCGCTCGTCGCCTCGCGGGAGCAGGTGCGGGCCGTCGCTCCGCTGGTGCGGACCGTCGGGGACCAGGATCTCGCGCGGGACGAGGCGGCGCGGGCGGCCCGTCTGCCGACGCTCGCCTGGCAGGCCGTCAGGGAAGGGCTGCGGCACGGGCCGGTGCTCGTGCAGGTGCCCCGTCGGGGGTATGTGCCGCGGATGGCGTGCGGCAACTGCCGTGCGCCGGCGCGGTGTCGGCACTGCTCCGGCCCCTTGGAGGGGCAGGAGTCCGGGGCGGCGCTGAAGTGCGGGTGGTGCGGGCGCGAGGAGGCGGCCTGGCACTGTCCGGAGTGCGGGGGGTTCCGGCTGCGGGCCCAGGTGGTGGGGGCTCGGCGCACCGCGGAGGAGCTGGGGCGGGCGTTCCCCGCTGTTCCGGTGCGCACGTCGGGGCGTGAGCATGTGCTCGACACCGTGCCGGGGGCGCCGGCCCTGGTGGTGAGTACGCCGGGGGCGGAGCCGGTCGCCGAGGGCGGGTATGCGGCGGCGCTGCTCCTCGACGGGTGGGCCATGCTCGGGCGGCCGGATCTGCGGGCCGGGGAGGACGCGCTGCGGCGGTGGATCGCGGCGGCTGCGCTGGTGCGGGGGCAGGGGGCCGGGGGGACGGTGGTGGTCGTCGCCGAGCCGACATTGCGGCCGGTGCAGGCGTTGGTGCGGTGGGATCCCGTGGGCCATGCGGTCCGGGAGCTGGGAGAGCGGGCGGAGCTGGGGTTTCCGCCGGTGTCCCGGATGGCCGCGGTGTCGGGGACGGGGGAGGCGCTGGCCGGGTTCCTGTCGGCGGTGGAGCTGCCTGCCGAGGCCGAGGTGCTGGGACCGGTGCCGTTGCCGGTGACGGCGGGCGCGGGGCCTCGGAGGGTGGGGGCACCGCCGGTGGGAGAACGGTGGGAGCGGGTGCTGGTGCGGGTGCCGCCCGGGCGGGGCGCCGCGTTGGCTTCCGCGCTGAAGGCCGCCCAGGCCGCGCGGATGGCCGCGCGGGGGGAAGGGGTGGTGTGGGTGCGGGTGGATCCGCCTGACATCGGGTGACATGGGTGACGGTCGTGTGCTGGAGCGCGGGTGGCGTTCGGCCGGTGATGTGCCGACTCAGGAAGACGCCAGAGCGTGGACCAGCAGCAACACCATGCTGAGGACCAGGGCCACGACGACCAGGCAGCCGAGACGGAACGCGAACAGGCTCCCCTTCTCGACCAGCCGACCGGCAGGAGTGTCGAGGCGCCAGGTCGACGGGATCTCGACGCCGCCCTCGGCGATGGTCGACGCGGCTCGCCGGGCATCCCCCGGGTGATAGTGGTGAAAGGTGGGTGCGGCTCCGTAGGTGCCCCGGCTCTCCCCGCCGAACTCGCGACTGCGGACGTCTGCGAGAGCGGCGACGCTCGGCAGCCAGTGCTTACGCACCTGCCACAGCTCGGAGACCTCGTCACTGTGCAGCCAGGGCTCCTCGTCTTCCTCGCGGTTCGACTCAGGTGCTCCCGGATCCGGCGTTCGCGACATGGTCCCCCACCCTCATATGCGGCCCTCAGTACACACCTCGGCCGTGCTGGTCGCCAGAGCGCCTGCGGCACGTACGTCTGCCCTCCCCGCAGAGGGAAGGGCAGAAGAGGGGACGGGCTGGGTCAGCCGTTGCGGGGGCTGGGGAAGGCGGTGGGCCTTGCGTCCTCGCGGAGGGCGGGGCTGCCCGCGGTGGGCTGGGTCGGCATGGAGCGGGCCGCGGGAACCGTGGGGACCGACGGGACCGCGGGGATGCCGGTGTTGACGCTGACCGTGCGGGTTCCCGTCGGCTCCGGGGTGCGCTCGGTGTCGGCCGGGGTCTGGGCCGCGGCCCTGCGGGCGCCGTAACGGCGGTGGACCGCCTGCTTGGTGACCCCGAGAGCGGAACCCACCGCGTCCCACGAGAAGCCGAGCGAGCGGTCGAAGTCGACCGCGGCCGTCACCAGGGTCTCGACGCTGTCCCGCAGCTCCTGCGCGAGACGGACCGTGGGGGCGGGCGCGCGTCCGTAGACGACGAAGCCCGTGGAGGGGCCGGAGCGGCGCGGGCGGTAGACGTTGCCCAGCTGGGCGGTCAGCGTGCGCAGTGCGTCCACCTGCCGGCGGACCCGCTCGATGTCCCGCACCAGCAAGTGCAGGCTGGCCCGAGCCTGGGCGTCGTGGGTTGCGTGGTCGGCCATGAACAAGCCTCTCGAACCGGCGTTGAAAAGGACGGGGCCGCGATCGCGGCCCGTTGTGGTCAACTCTTTCTTGACCAACGCGTCTACGCTCCGCTGGTCACGCAGTGGGGGCGTACCGGCATATGCGTGCGCCGGGGGCGGGGAGTGCGCGCCTTGGCCAAGGGTGCGGGGCGCTGCCGCGGGGGTTCCTCGCGGGCCCCGGGGGCGGGGCGCCATAGACTTGTGCGTCGCCCGTCGTCACCCTCGTCCGAGAGGTCCCGCCCACCCATGAAGCTCGTCTTCGCCGGTACTCCCGAGGTCGCCGTTCCCGCTCTGGACGCTCTCATCGCCTCCGGGCGGCACGAGGTCGCCGCCGTCGTCACGCGGCCTGACGCGCCGGCCGGACGGGGGCGCAGGCTGGTCGCGAGCCCCGTCGCGGAGCGGGCCGAGGAGGCGGGGATCGAGGTCCTGAAGCCGGTCAGGCCGCGGGACCCCGAGTTCCTCGAGCGACTGCGGGAGATCGCCCCCGACTGCTGCCCCGTTGTCGCCTACGGCGCCCTGCTGCCCCGGGTCGCCCTCGACATCCCCGCCCACGGCTGGGTCAACCTGCACTTCTCGCTGCTGCCCGCCTGGCGCGGTGCCGCTCCCGTGCAGCACTCGATCATGGCGGGGGACGAGATCACGGGGGCCTCGACCTTCCTCATCGAGGAGGGGCTGGACTCCGGGCCCGTCTACGGCACCGTCACCGAGGAGATCCGGCACACCGACACCAGCGGTGACCTGCTGACCCGGCTCGCCTTCGCCGGGGCCGGGCTGCTCGAGGCGACCATGGACGGGATCGCGGACGGCACGCTGAAGGCCGTACCGCAGCCGTCCGAGGGGATCACCGTCGCCCCGAAGATCACCGTCGAAAACGCCCGGGTGGACTGGTCCGCGCCGGCGCTGCGGGTGGACCGGGTCGTGCGCGGGTGCCACCCCGCGCCCGGGGCGTGGACGACGTTCCGCGGCGAGCGGCTCAAGCTGATCCAGGTCCGTCCGGCCGCCGACCGGACCGATCTCGCACCCGGCGCGCTCGCCGTCGGCAAGAACAGTGTCCACGTCGGTACGGGGTCGTACGGCGTCGAGCTGCTCTGGGTGCAGGCGCAGGGGAAGAAGCCGATGAAGGCCGCGGACTGGGCGCGGGGGGTCAGGATCGCGGACGGGGAGAACGTCGGCGGGTGACGCGGGGAGTGACGGCGGGTCGGTGACGCCGAGCGCCGTATGAGGAAACCGCCAGGGCCTCGTACGGTGAGGCGCCCCTCGGAGGGCGGCCCGGCCCCCGGCGGACGTACCCTTGGGGCGTATCCAGCCCATACCCCCGGAGCACCTTTTTCGTGAGCGAGCAGCCCAGTCGGCCCTCAAAGAACGGCAAGCCCGGCAAGACCGGCAAGCCCTACCGTCGGCCCCAGAAGGACCCCGTCCGTTTCCTTGCCTTCGAGGCGCTGCGGGCCGTGGACGAGCGGGACGCGTACGCCAACCTCGTCCTGCCGCCGCTGCTGCGCAAGGCACGGGAGAAGGGCGGCTTCGAGGGGCGGGACGCGGCGCTCGCCACCGAGCTCGTCTACGGGACACTGCGCCGGCAGGGGACGTACGACGCGATCATCGCCGAATGCGTCGACCGGCCGCTCCGCGAGGTCGACCCGCCGGTGCTCGACGTGCTGAGCCTCGGCGCGCACCAGCTGCTCGGGACACGCATCCCGACGCACGCAGCCGTGTCCGCCACCGTCGAGCTCGCCCGGGTCGTGCTCGGGGACGGACGGGCCAAGTTCGTCAACGCCGTGCTGCGCAAGGTCGCCCAGGACGATCTCGACGGGTGGCTCGCCAAGGTCGCTCCGCCCTACGACGACGACCCCGAGGACCACCTCGCCGTCGTGCACTCCCACCCCCGCTGGGTCGTCTCCGCGCTGTGGGACTCCCTCGGCGGCGGACGGGCCGGCATCGAGCGGTTGCTGGCGGCCGACAACGAGCGGCCCGAGGTCACGCTGGTCGCCCGGCCGGGCCGGTCCGGCACCGAGGAACTGCTGCGCGAGGAGGCCGCCGTCCCCGGACGCTGGTCGCCGTACGCCGTACGGCTGGCCGAGGGCGGTGAGCCCGGTGCCGTGGACGCCGTACGCGAAGGCCGGGCCGGGGTGCAGGACGAGGGGAGTCAGCTCGTCGCGCTGGCCCTCGCGAACGCGCCTGTGGAGGGCCGGGACGAGAAGTGGCTCGACGGCTGTGCGGGGCCGGGGGGCAAAGCCGCGCTGCTCGCCGCGCTGGCCGCCGAGCGGGGAGCCGTGCTGCTCGCCTCCGAGAAGCAGCCCCACCGGGCCGGGCTCGTCGCCAAGGCGCTCCACGGGAACCCGGGGCCGTACCAGGTCATCGCCGCGGACGGGACCCGGCCGCCCTGGCGGCCCGGCACCTTCGACCGGGTGCTGATGGACGTGCCGTGCACCGGGCTCGGGGCGCTGCGGCGGCGCCCGGAGGCGCGGTGGCGGCGCCGGCCCGAGGACCTGGAGGGGTTCGGGCCGTTGCAGCGGGAGTTGCTGAGCACCGCGCTCGACTCGGTGCGGGTGGGCGGGGTCGTCGGGTATGCCACGTGCTCGCCTCATCTCGCGGAGACGCGGGCGGTCGTGGAGGACGTGCTCAAGCAGTGGCCGTCCACTGAACTGGTCGACGCGCGACCGCTGTTCCCGGGCGTACCGGAGCTCGGCGAGGGGCCGGACGTCCAGTTGTGGCCGCATGTGCACGGCACCGATGCGATGTACATGGCGGTCATTCGCAGGACGGGGTGATCATCCGAGCGACAGGGAAACCTAGTCGTTCGTCTGCTGCGCCGTTTCGGCCGGTCGCGCAGTTCCCCGCGCGCCTGGGTGGGTCGGCTCAGCCCCCTCCTGGGCAAGACTGTGCGGCCACCAGATCTTCTTTCCCACGTCCAGGAACAGGGACGTCACCAGGACCGACCGCACGATGAACGTGTCGATGAGGACGCCCAGCGCCACCGCGAAGCCGATCTCCGCGAAGCCGACCATGGGGAGGGTGCCGAGAGCGGCGAAGGTGCCGGCCAGGACCAGGCCGGCGGAGGTGATGACCGCGCCGGTCGCGGCCAGGCCCGTGACCACACCCGGCCGTGTGCCGCGGTGGGCCGCCTCCTCGCGGATCCGGGTGGTCAGGAAGATGTTGTAGTCGATGCCGAGGGCGACCAGGAAGACGAAGACGAACAGCGGGAAGTCCGTCGACTCGCCCGCGTAGTCGAAGAGGTGGCGGAAGGCCAGGGCGCTGATGCCCAGGGCCGCCGTGAAGGACAGGATCACGGTCCCGATCAGCAGCAGCGGGGCGATCAGGGCGCGCAGCAGTCCGCACAGGATCATCAGGACGACCGCCAGCACCAGCGGGATGATCAGGATGTTGTCGTGCGTGGTGGCCCTGTCCATGTCCAGCAGCGCGGCCGTACCGCCGCCGACCCGGGCATGGGCGTCCGGGACCGCGTGGACGGCGTCCCGGACCCGCTCGACCGTCCGTTTCGCGGCCTCGCTGTCGGCCGGGGCCGTCATCGTCCCCTCGAACAGGACCTTCCCCTCGTACACCGGTTTCGTGCCCGGCGGCAGACCGAGGGACTCCGGCACCACACCCCGTGTCCCCGCGACCGCCTCGCCCACCTGGCGTGCCTGCGCCTGGTTGCTGACGATCACCAAGGGGTCGCCGCTGCCTGCCGGGAAGTACTTCGCGGACACCTCCTGGCCGGTGATCGAGTCCGGTTTGCCGGTGAACGCGTCCGCGTTGGAGATGCCCTCGGCGCGCAGCTGGATCAGGCCCAGCGAGCACACCGCGAGGACCAGCGCCGTGATGATCCAGACCATGCGGGGCCGCTGGGCGATCCGGCGCCCGGTGCGGGCCCAGACGCCGGTCTCGATGCGGTCGGGGGCGCCGAAGCGCGGGGTCGCCGGCCAGAAGATCCAGCGGCCGAAGATCACCAGCAGGGCGGGGAACAGGGTCATCATCGCGAGCAGGGCGACCATGACCCCGATCGCGGCGACCGGGCCCAGACCGCGGGTCGAGTTCATCTCGGCGGCCAGCAGCACCAGCATGCTCAGGACGACGGTCGCGCCGGAGGCCAGCACGGCGGGGCCTGCGCGGTACAGGGCGCGGGCCATCGCCTCGTGGCGGTCCTCGTGATGGTGCAGTTCCTCCCGGTAACGGGCGACCAGCAGAAGGGCGTAGTCGGTCCCCGCCCCGAAGACGAGGACCGTCAGGATGCCCGCGCTCTGGCCGTTGACCGTGAGGCCCGCGTGCCGGGCGAGCAGGTAGATGAAGGCCTGTGCCGTGAAGAGTGCCGCGACCACCGAGAGCAGCGGGACGAGGAGCAGGGTGGGGCTGCGGAAGGTGATGAGCAGCATGACGATCACGACGCCCATGGCCGACAGCAGCAGGGTCGAGTCGATGCCCTCGAAGGCCTTGGAGAAGTCCGCGGAGGTGCCGCCGGGGCCGGTGATGTGCACGGCGAGTCCGTCGCCGCCCTTGCCGACCACGTCACGGAGCGAGTCGACCGCCGGGGCGATCTCCTGCCAGCCCTTCTCGTCCATGGTGATCGGGACGATGATCTGGGCCGCGCGCGGGTCGCTCGGCCGGTCGTAGACCGGTCCCCGGGTCTCCGGTCCGCGGATGCCGTGCGCCGTCAGCCGCTTGATCTCGGCGACGTCCTTCGCGATGGTGGCCCGTTCCCGCGCCGTGAGACCGCTCTCGCGCGCGTAGACGACGACCGCGGGGATCTGTTCCGGCCTGAAGTCCTCGGAGATCTGGAGGACCTGGGTCGACTCCGCGGAGCCGGGCAGCCAGGAGGCCGCGTCGTTGTCCTGGGCGTCGGTCAGCTTGGAGGCAAGCGGTGCCGTCAGGAACAGCACCACCAGCCACAGGGCCAGTACCACCCATTTCGCACGCCGTCCGCAGACGAAGTGCGCGATGCCTCGATTTCCGGTCATGGCCACCCCCGGCGCCACCAGTCGAGTCGAGCAGCCGCCCAGCATGGCACGCACAGCTCGTTCACAACATCCGATGAACGGCTTAGGTCCGGACCGGCGCGCCCCGTCGGGCCTCGGCATGGGAGGCTTGGGGTATGGCCGCGCAGATCAACCCCAGCATCCTGTCCGCCGACTTCGCCCGCCTCGCGGACGAGGCGAAGGCGGTCGAGGGAGCCGACTGGCTCCACGTCGACGTCATGGACAACCATTTCGTCCCGAACCTCACGCTCGGCGTGCCGGTCGTAGAGTCGCTGGCCCGTGCGACGGACACCCCGCTGGACTGCCATCTGATGATCGAGGCCCCCGATCGCTGGGCGCCCCAGTACGTAGAGGCGGGGGCCTCCTCCGTCACCTTCCACGTGGAGGCGGCCGCCGCTCCGGTGCGGCTGGCCCGGGAGATCCGGGCCAAGGGCGCGCGTGCCTCCATGGCGCTGAGGCCCGCGACGCCGATCGAGCCGTACGAGGACCTGCTCCCCGAGCTCGACATGCTGCTGATCATGACGGTCGAGCCCGGGTTCGGGGGGCAGGCGTTCCTCGACATCATGCTCCCCAAGATTCGCCGGACCCGCGAGTTGATCAGGAAGCACGGCCTTGAGCTGTGGCTCCAGGTCGACGGCGGGGTCTCGGCCGGCACCATCGAGCGCTGTGCGGAGGCGGGGGCCGACGTCTTCGTCGCGGGGTCCGCGGTGTACGGGGCGTCCGACCCGGTCGAAGCGGTACGTGCATTGCGCAAGCAGGCAGAGGAGGCGACCGCCAAGGCGTCGTGGGCGTGCGACCACTGAGCGTCAGGAACGTGAACGGCTTCGATCAGGGCTGATCAAGTGCGCCGGATCTGCAAGGATGAACGGCGAATCCAGAGTGTGAACAGCAGTGAGGAGATCGCCGTGTCGGGTATGTCGGCGGGCCGGTCAGCCATGCGGATGGGACCCGCTGAGCTGGTGCAGGCGGCGGCCATGGCCCGCCGCTTCTACCTCGAGGGCAAGTCCAAGATCCAGATCGCGGAGGAGTTCGGCGTCAGCCGCTTCAAGGTGGCCCGGGTCCTGGAGACCGCCCTCGAACGGGATCTCGTACGGATCGAGATCCGCGTGCCGGCCGAACTGGACGCCGAGCGCTCCGACGCGCTCCGCGCCCGGTACGGCCTCAGGCACGCCGTCGTGGTCGAGTCCCCGGCCGATGTCGAGGAGTCGCCCGACCCGGAGAACCTGGGGGAAGTGGCCGCCGACCTGCTCGGCGAGCTGGTCAACGAGGGGGATGTGCTGGGACTGGCGTGGGGCCGGTCCACCATCCACATGGCGGCGGCCCTGGACCGGCTGCCGCCCTGCACGGTCGTGCAGTTGACGGGTGTCTACGACGCCGGGACCGCCGAGCGCGGCTCGGTGGAGGCGGTACGGCGGGCCGCCCAGGTGTCCGGCGGGGACGCCCACCCCATCTACGCGCCGATGCTGCTGCCGGACGCGGCGACCGCGGCCGCGCTGCGCAACCAGACAGGGATCGCCCGGGCCTTCGAGTACTTCGACAAGGTCACGGTCGCCTGTGTCTCCATCGGCTCCTGGGAGCCCGGCATCTCGACGGTGCACGACATGCTCAGCGACGAGGAGCGCGGCCACTACGCCTCGCTCGGTGTCGCCGCCGAGATGTCCGCCCACCTCTTCGACGCCGAGGGCCGCCGCGTCGGGCGGGACCTCGGCGAGCGGTGCATCACCGTCAAGGCCGACCAGCTCCGCCGTATCCCCGAGGTCGTCGCGATCGCGGGCGGACAGCGGAAGGCGGCCGCGATCGACGCGGTGCTGCGGTCGGGGCTCGTCACCAGCCTGGTGACGGACACCTCCGCCGCGGACTCCCTGATGACTGCGGGCCCCGCCCCGAAGCCGGCCCTCAGCCGGGCGGACCCGGACGGGTCCTGACGGCGGGGCATACCGGCATGGCAGGAGGGGCGGTCACCGTGCGGTGGCCGCCCCTCCGCGCTGCTCGGGAACGGTGACCGGCTCGTCCTTGGAGGTTCGTCCCAACGCGCCTCCGGCCGGTCTGGACGATTCGCCCGTGGGTGACGGCGCGGCCGACGTGGGAGAATGAAGTACGTGCTCTTTCCCCCTGGCTGACCTGACCGGGGGCCGCCTCCGATCGACTGGGATGTGCAGCACGTGCGTTTCCTCAACGACATCCAGCCCCCGTACGACCTGACGTACGACGACGTCTTCATGGTCCCGAGCCGCAGTGCCGTCGGCTCGCGGCAGGGCGTGGACCTCAGCTCCCCGGACGGCACGGGGACCACTATTCCGCTGGTCGTCGCCAACATGACCGCCATCGCCGGGCGCCGCATGGCCGAGACGATGGCCCGGCGCGGCGGCCTCGTCGTCATCCCGCAGGACATCCCGATCGAGGTCGTCACCGAGGTCGTGTCCTGGGTGAAGAGCCGCCACCACGTCCTGGACACCCCGATCGTGCTGGCCCCGCACCAGACCGTCGCCGACGCCCTGGCCCTGCTGCCCAAGCGGGCGCACAACGCCGGCGTGGTCGTCGACGAGGCCGGCCGGCCCGTCGGTGTCGTCACCGACCAGGACCTGACCGGCGTCGACCGCTTCACCCAGCTGGAGGTCGTCATGTCGCGCGACCTGCTGCTCCTGGACGCCGACATCGACCCGCGCGAGGCCTTCAACCGGCTCGACACGGCCAACCGCCGCTACGCCCCGGCCGTCGACGAGGACGGCAAGCTCGCCGGCATCCTCACCCGCAAGGGCGCCCTCCGGGCCACGCTGTACACCCCGGCCGTCGACGCGCAGGGCAGGCTGCGGATCGCCGCCGCGGTCGGGATCAACGGCGATGTGGCGGGCAAGGCCAAGCAGCTGCTCGACGCGGGCGTGGACACGCTCGTCATCGACACCGCCCACGGCCACCAGGAGTCGATGATCACCGCGATCAGGACGGTCCGGGCGCTCGACCCGCAGGTCCCGATCGTGGCCGGCAACATCGTGGCCGCGGAAGGCGTCAGGGACCTCGTCGAGGCCGGTGCCGACATCATCAAGGTCGGCGTGGGCCCCGGTGCCATGTGCACCACCCGGATGATGACCGGCGTCGGCCGGCCGCAGTTCTCCGCCGTGCTGGAGTGCGCGGCCGAGGCGCGGAAGTACGGCAAGCACGTGTGGGCCGACGGCGGTGTACGGCACCCCCGCGACGTCGCCATGGCACTGGCCGCCGGCGCGTCCAACGTCATGATCGGTTCGTGGTTCGCGGGCACCTACGAGTCGCCGGGCGACCTCCAGCAGGACGCGAGCGGGCGGCTCTACAAGGAGTCGTTCGGCATGGCGTCCGCGCGGGCCGTGCGCAACCGTACGTCCGAGGAGTCGGCGTACGACCGGGCCCGCAAGGCGCTCTTCGAGGAGGGCATCTCCACCTCCCGGATGTTCCTCGACCCGGCCCGCCCGGGCGTCGAGGACCTGATCGACTCGATCATCGCGGGCGTGCGCTCCTCCTGCACCTACGCGGGTGCGAACTCCCTGGCCGAGTTCGCCGAGAAGGCGGTCGTCGGCATCCAGAGCGCGGCCGGCTACGCGGAGGGCAAGCCGCTGCACGCCAGCTGGAGCTAGGTCCGTCGCGAACGGCCCCCGCCGGGATGCGGGGGCCGTTCGCGTGCCCGGTCAGGGGCGTGCGCAACGAAGGGCCGCCCTTCGGTGCGGAACGCAACGATCTTGCGAGTGCGTGCAAGGTTGCTGCATTACGGCTGTGACCCCCGGCCTCATAGGGTGCTTCGCTGTACCCACCTGCAACGACGAAGGAGTCAGCGCGTGCTCGACCAAGGCGCACCCCCGCGACAGCGCACCCCACAGGCGACGGGGCTCGGCGCGCGCCTCATGCGGCGCAAGCCGGTGGAACGCCTCGTCGCCGAGGGCGGCCAGGGCGACGGAGGCGCGCTGCGGCGCTCCCTCGGCCTCTGGCAGCTGACGATGATCAGCATCGGCGCCACCCTCGGCACCGGGATCTTCGTGGTCCTCGGCGAGGCCGTGCCGAAGGCGGGCCCGGCCGTCACGCTGTCCTTCGTGATCGCCGGCCTGACCGCCCTGTTCTCGGCCCTCTCCTACGCCGAGCTGGCCGGCACCATCCCGGTCGCCGGATCCTCGTACTCCTACGCCTACGCGACCATGGGCGAGCTCGTCGCCTGGATATGCGGCTGGTGCCTGGTCCTGGAGTACGGCGTCTCGGTCGCCGCCGTGGCCGTCGGCTGGGGCGAGTACCTGAACGAGCTGCTCGACGGGACCATCGGCGTCACCATCCCGGACGCGCTGTCCGCCCCGCCCGGCGACGGCGGGGTCTTCAACCTGCCCGCGCTGATCGTCGTCCTCCTCGCGATGGCGTTCCTGCTCGGCGGCGCCCGCGAGTCGGCCCGCGCCAACACCGTCATGGTCGTCGTCAAGATCGCCGCGCTGGTGCTGTTCTGCGCGATCGGCGTCCAGGGCTTCCGCTCCGGCAACTACGAGCACTTCATGCCGCTGGGCATGGCGGGCGTGAGCGCGGCCGGGGCCACGCTGTTCTTCTCCTACATCGGCTTCGACGCCGCCTCCACCGCCGGTGAGGAGGCCAGGAACGCGCAGCGCGACCTGCCGCGCGCGATCATGCTGTCGCTGGTCATCGTGACCGCGCTGTACGTCCTGGTCGCGGCCGTCGCGGTCGGCGCGAAGCCCTGGCAGCACTTCAACGACTCCGAGGCCGCGCTCGCCCAGATCATGCGGGACGTCACGGGGCAGAGCCTCTGGGGCACCGTGCTGGCGTTCTGCGCGGTCGTCGCCATCGCGAGCGTGGTGCTGACCGTGCTCTACGGCCAGACGCGCATCCTCTTCGCGATGTCCCGGGACGGACTCGTGCCGAAGGTGTTCGGGCGGGTCCACCCGAAGACGGGCGCGCCCCGGGCCAACACGGTGATCGTGTCCCTGTTCTGCGGAGTGCTGGCCGCGGCGATCCCGCTGGGCCAGCTCGCCGACGCCACCAGCATCGGCACGCTCTTCGCCTTCGCACTGGTCAACATCGCCGTGGTGGTGCTGCGCCGGACCCGCCCGGACATGCCCCGCACGTTCCGCGTCCCGCTCTCGCCGGTCCTGCCCGCACTGGGCCTCGGCTTCTGCGTCTGGATGATGGGCAGCCTGTCCACCGTCACCTGGGTGGTCTTCGGGGTCTGGATGGCCGCCGGGCTCGTGTTCTACTTCGTGTACGGCCATCGCCGCTCCCGACTCGCAACACCCGAAGGCTGACCCACCCACCGTGCTGAACGATCTCGACGAACGCATCGTGCACGCCCTCGCCGAGGACGCCCGCCGCTCCTTCGCGGACATCGGGCAGATCGTCGGTCTGTCCGCGCCCGCGGTGAAGCGGCGCGTGGACCGGCTGCGCGCGACCGGAGCCATCACCGGCTTCACCGTGCGGGTGGACCCGGCGGCCCTCGGCTGGGAGACCGAGGGGTTCGTCGAGATCTACTGCCGGCGCAACACCTCCCCGGAGACCATCCAGCGGGGCCTGGAGCGCTACCAGGAAGTCGTGGCCGCCTCCACCGTCACCGGGGACGCCGACGCGGTGGTCCAGGTCTTCGCCTCCGACATGCGGCACTTCGAGCGGGTCCTGGAGCGGATCGCGGGGGAGCCGTTCGTGGAGCGCACCAAGTCGGTGCTGGTCCTCTCCCCGCTGCTCCGCCGCTTCTCCTCGGGCTCACCTACCTGACCGGCCCGGCCCGCCGCCGGACCCCCGCCAGCAGTCGCCCGGTGAGCAGGGCGTGCGCGCCGGAGGAGATCACCAGGAACCGGTAGAGGGCACCGAAGGGGCCGGGGAAGCGGGCCCGGGACTCGGCCCGCAGCAGGATGCGGCCGCCGTCGCGCCCCTCCAGGCGGAAGATCAGGGCGTACGTGGAGAAGCGGTGCCGCCCGATGAGGACCAGATCCCGTCCCCGGACCGCTTCGGCCACCCGGAACCCGGGGAATGCCGAGCCCTCCGCGAGGGGCCGCGGTCCGGACGCCGTACGGTCGGCGACGCCCACGAGACGGGCGTAGCGGGCGGCGCGGGGGCGGCCGAAGGACTCCTCCAGGGTCTCGCAGAGTGCCCGCCAGACGTCGCCCACGTCGGCCTGGACCAGTGTGGTGTGCTCGTCGATCCGGGGCAGTGCGGGGATGTTCACCGGAACCTCCTTCGTCTACTCCGCTGTCTTGCGGGCCAGGGCGTTGTTGTCTATCGAGTTGTGGACGCTGAAGCTCACCGCGTCCGAGCGGTAGCGGTCGTCCGACCATTCCACCGGGCGGCCCTCGCGGGTCGTGGTGACCCGGCGGACCCGCAGGAGGGGGCTGGTGCGGCGGATCTCCAGCAGCTCCGCGTCCCGTGCCCCCGCCGCCACCGCGTCGATCACGTGCTCGCCGTAGGCGAAGACCAACCCCGTGTCGTCGTACAGGCGTTGGGTGACCGAGGGGCAGTCGGGCTCGATGGTCTCGACGGTCGGGGAGATCCAGTCGGCGTACACCGTCCGCTCCAGCAACACCGGTTCACCGTCCAGGCCGCGCACCCGCAGGACATGCAACACAGGTGTGCCGAAGGCCAGTTGGAGACGGATGGAGTCCTCCTTGGAGGCCGGCCGGTACTCCTGCGAGACGACCTGCCCGGTGGCCTCGCGCCCCATCGCCCGGGCCCACTCGGCGAAGCTGCGCAGTTCCGCGAAGCTCTGGCTGCGACGGCTGGCGAGCACCACGCGCCGGGCGCCCTGGCGGGAGCCGATGAGCCCCTCCGCGGTGAGCGTCGCGACCGCCTGCCGGACCGTTCCTCGCGAGACGCCGTACTGCGCCGCGAGCTCCGTCTCGGCGGGCAGCAGACTGCCGACGGTGTACTCCTCGCGGTCGATCGCCCGGCGCAGCTCGTCGGCGATCTCCTCGTGTCGCGTCGGCATGCTTCCCCTCTGAGTCGAATGCTGTGCACAGCGTGACCAGCCTAGTCGACGTTCCGGCGGGTTCCCGGGTGCCACGGATTGTGCGGGAATTCGGGGGCCGGTGTTTCGACAGTGTTTACGAACAGGACACCAGCGGCAGCCTTACTGAGGCCAACTTGTTCAGACAAGTTCTCTCCTTCTTGACTCCTGTATGGCTCCTGCACCCTCGCGCGTCCCCTGGAGAAGCCGTGACCGTGTCCCTGCCGAGAACCGCCGCCGCCGGTGTTCTCGCCACCCTCGCCGCCCTCGCCCTGAGCGCCTGCGGCGCCGCCCCCGACACCACGTCGACGACCGCCGACGGCAAGAGCGCCGCCACCGCCACCTCCGCGGCCGACTTCGGCGGCCTGGACAAGCTGGTCGCCGCCGCCAAGAAGGAGGGCACGCTCAACGCCATCGCGCTGCCCCGCGACTGGGCCAACTACGGCGCCCTGATCGACGGCTTCCAGAAGAAGTACGGCATCAAGATCTCGGACGAGAACCCCGACGGCACCAGCCAGGACGAGATCAACGCCGTGACCTCCCGCAAGGGCCAGGACCGGGCACCCGACGTCCTCGACCTGGGCAGCTCCTTCGCGCTCAGCGCGGCCCAGCAGGGCCTGCTCGCGCCCTACAAGGTCCAGTCGTACGACGACATCCCCGCAGGCCAGAAGGACACACAGGCCCGCTGGTACAACGACTACGGCGGCTACATCTCCATCGGCTGCGACGCCAAGCGGGTCAAGACCTGCCCCACCACCTTCGCCGACCTGCTCAAGCCGCAGTACAAGGGCCAGGTCGCCCTCAACGGCAACCCCACCAAGTCCGGTTCGGCCTTCGGCGGCGTCTACGCGGCCGCGCTCGCGAGCGGCGGCTCCTTCGACGACATCCAGCCCGGCCTCGACTTCTTCGCCAAGCTGAAGAAGAACGGCAACTACACGCCCGTCGAGTCCACCCCGGCCACCGTCGAGAAGGGCGAGACCCCGATCAGCATCGACTGGGACTACCTGAACGCCGGGTACGCCGACGAGTTCAAGTCCAAGGGCGTCGACTGGAAGGTCACGGTACCGAGCGACGGCCAGTTCTCGCAGTACTACTCCCAGGCCATCAACAAGGACGCCCCGCACCCCGCGGCCGCCCGCCTGTGGCAGGAGTACCTCTACAGCACCGAGGGCCAGAACCTCTGGCTCAAGGGATACGCCCGCCCGGCCCTGATGACCGCCCTGGAGAAGGCCGGCACCCTCGACAAGGCCGCCGCGGCCAAGCTGCCCGAGGTCAGCGGAACGCCCAAGTTCCCGACCGAGGCCCAGCAGGACAAGGCCAAGACGGTCATCGCCGGGGGTTGGGCGAAGGCCGTCTCCGGATGACGGCCACCGCCGTACGAGTGGACCCGGCGCCCGCCGCCCAGGCCGGTCGGCGGCGCCGGTCCCTCGGCTGGGTCGCCGTCGTGCCCCTGCTCGCGTTCGTCGCGGTCGCCTTCGGGCTGCCCGCGATCGCCATGCTGGACGGCGCGTTCACCGCCAAGGACCCGGCCACCGGGGCCACTTCGTACACCCTCGACAACCTGACGACCTCCCTCAAAGGCGCGTACCTCACCGCACTCCTCGGCAGCGTGAAGCTGTCGGCGGTCTCTGCCGCGCTCGGCACCCTGGTCGGACTGCCGCTCGCCCAGGCCGTGGTGACCTCCCGCTTCCGTGCCCTGCGCGAGGCTGTGCTCACCGCGTCCGGGGTCCTCGCGAACTTCGGCGGGGTCCCGTTGGCCTTCGCCTTCGTCGCCACCCTCGGCAACGCGGGTGTGCTGACCCGGCACTTCGGTCTCACCGACAAGGGCTGGGACCTCTACAGCTTCTGGGGCCTGGTCGTCGTCTACCTGTACTTCCTGATCCCGCTGATGGTCCTCACCGTCACCCCGGCGCTCGACGGACTGCGCGTCCAGTGGCGCGAGGCCGCCCGGAACAACGGGGCGACGGCCGTGCAGTACTGGCGTTTCGTGGCCCTGCCCGTGCTGCTGCCCACGCTGCTCGGCGGGTTCGTGCTGCTCTTCGGCAGCGCCTTCGCCGCCTACGCCACCGCCGCCGCGATGGTGGGCAGTTCGATCCCGCTGGTCACCCTCCAGATCGCCGACGCGATCTCCGGCAACGTGCTGGTCGGCCAGGAGAACGTGGCGCTCGCCCTCAGCCTCGACATGGTCCTGGTCGCCGGCCTGGTCATGGCCGTCTACCTGCCCCTTCAGCGAAGGAGCGCCCGATGGCTCGCCTGAACCTGTGGCGGTGGGGCGTGCTCGGCCTCGCCGGACTGTACTTCCTGGTGCCGCTGGCCGCGTCCGTCGTCTTCACCGTCGACGTGCCCGGCCAGGGGATCACCTTCGACGCCTACACCCAGATCTTCTCCACCGCCGGGTTCGTCTCCAGCCTGCTGCTCTCGCTGGAGCTGGCCCTCGCCACCATCGCCGTCGTACTGCTCCTGATGGTGCCCGCGATGGTAGCCCTGCGGCTCGGGGCGCCCCGGCTGCGGCCCGTCGTCGAGGTGGTGTGCTCGCTTCCCCTGGTCGTGCCGCCCATCGCGTTCGTCGCCGGCATCGGCACGGTCCTCAAATGGGGTCCCGACCACCTCTCCCGCACCCCGCTGTTCGAGACCTTCGTGGCGATCCAGAACCCCGACTTCCCCTTCGTCCTGGTCCTGGCCTACGTCGTGATGGCCCTGCCCTTCGTCTACCGGGCCCTGGACGCCGGTCTCCGGGCCGTCGACGTCCGCACCCTCGTCGAGGCCGCCCGCAGCTGCGGTGCCGGCTGGCCGCAGGCCCTGGTCCGGGCCGTCCTGCCCAACCTGCGGGGCGCCCTGCTCAACGCATCCTTCCTCACCCTGGCCCTGGTGCTCGGCGAGTTCACCGTGGCCCAGCTGCTGGGCTTCCAGCCCTTCGCGGTGTGGATCGTCAACGTCAGTGGCTCGCAGGCCCAGTTGTCCGTCGCCGTGTCCGTGCTCAGCCTGCTCGTGACGTGGGTGCTGCTCCTCGTCCTGGCCGGCTTCGGCGGCCGTACCCGTACCGCTTCCCGGGGATGACCCATGACCCTCCTTGACACGACCCAGACGACCGCGGCCACCGTCGAATTCCAGGGCCTCAGGAGGGAGTTCGGCGCGACCGTCGCCCTCGACGGACTCGACCTGACCGTGCGGCCGGGTGAACTCCTCGCGCTGCTCGGTCCCTCCGGCTGCGGCAAGACCACCGCGCTCAGGATGCTCGCCGGCTTCGAACACCCCGACTCCGGGCGGGTGCTGGTGGACGGCGAGGACGTGAGCCGCGTCCCGGCCCACCGCCGGGACGCCGGGATGGTCTTCCAGTCGTACAGCCTCTTCCCGCATCTCGACGCCCTCGACAACGTGGCCTTCGGACTGCGCATGCGCAAGGTCCGCACCGCCGAACGGCGGGCCAGGGCAGCGGAGTTGCTGGAACTCGTGGGGCTCGCCGACCAAGGCGGGCGGTTCCCGCACCAGCTCTCCGGCGGACAGCAACAGAGGGTCGCGCTGGCCCGCGCGCTCGCCCTGCGCCCACGCGTCCTGCTGCTCGACGAGCCCCTGTCCGCGCTGGACGCCAAGGTGCGGCTCAGCCTCCGTGAGGAGATCCGGCGCCTCCAGCAGGAACTCGGCATCACTGCCCTCTTCGTCACCCACGACCAGGAGGAGGCCCTGTCCATGGCCGACCGGGTCGCCGTGATGCACGCCGGCCGGCTCGAACAGTGCGCCACCCCGGGCGAGTTGTACGGCCGCCCCGCCACCGCGTTCGTCGCCGAGTTCGTCGGCACGATGAGCCGGATCCCCGGTCGGCTCGCCCAGGACACGGTCGAGGTGCTCGGGCAGCGGCTGCCGGTCGACGGTCCGGTGCCGGCGGCGACCGAGGTCGACGTGCTGGTGCGTCCGGAGGCCGTGCGGCTGCGGACCGAGGCCGACGGGACGTCCCGGGTGGTCGCCACGTCCTTCCTGGGCGCGGTCGTCCGCGTCACCGTCCGGCTCGCCGACGGCACCGAGGTCAAGGCCGATCTGCCCGCCCACGAGTCCGCCGAGCTCACCGCCGGGGCCGCGGTGACCGTGTCCCTGCCCGAGCGGCCGGTGCTGGTGGCGGAGCGCACGCGCTGACCGGTGCTGGTGGCGGAGCGCGTCCGCTGACCGTCGTACGACCGCCGATTCCCCCCCCCACACGAAAGAGATCACCGTGACTCGACTCCCGCTCCAGGCCGTCCTGTTCGACATGGACGGCACGCTCGTCGACACCGAGCGCCTGTGGTGGGAGGCGGTGGAACAGGTAGCCGGGCGGCCCCTGACCGGGGCGGACCGGCCGGACGTGCTCGGCCGCCCGGTCGAGCACACCGCCGCCTGGCTGGCCGCGGCCACCGGCAGTCCCGTCGGAGACCTCGCCGACACCCTCCACCGCGAGTTCGCCGATCGCGTCCGCACCGGAGTCGTGCCCCGCCCCGGCGCGCTCGACCTGCTCGACTCGCTGGCCCGCGAGGGCGTCCCGACCGCCCTGGTCACTGCGTCGCCCCGGGCCGTCGCCGAAGTCGTCCTCCAGGCACTGGGAGGCGCGAGCCGGTTCGCCGTCTCCGTCACCGCCGACGACACCGAGCACACCAAACCCGCCCCCGACCCCTACCTCACCGCCTGCCGCGCCCTCGGCGTGGACCCCGTGAACTGTGTTGCCGTCGAGGACACCGAGACCGGCGTCCGCTCCGCCGAGGCGGCCGGCTGCGCGGTCCTCGCCGTGCCCTCGCTCGCCCCCATCGAGCCGGCCCCGGGCCGTACGGTCCTCGAAGGGCTGGAGGACGTCACCGTGCCCCGGCTGCGCGCCCTGCTGCCGTACCGGCTCCGCGTGATGACCTGGAACCTCTGGTACGGCGGCACCAAGGTCCACGACCACCGCGCCAAGCAGCTCAAGGTCATCGCCGAGACCGGTGCGGACGTGGTCGGACTCCAGGAGACCTACGGCACCGCCGCCGAGGAGCTCGCCGAGGCGCTGGGCTGGCACCACCACAGCGCCGGACCCAACCTCGGCGTCATCAGCCGCTTTCCCGTCACGGCCGTGCTGGGCGACCCGGACGTCGGGTTCTACGGGGCCGCCGGCGCGCGGATCGCCGTAGAAGGCGAGGAGGTCGACATCTGGACGGCACACCTCGACGCCGAGCACTACGGGCCCTACGCGTCCGAGCCGCTCGCCCACGAGGAGGTACGGCTCGGACAGCTGCGGGAGGCGCTGCGCCGGATCGGGGACACCGCGCCCGCCGTCCTCGTCGGGGACTTCAACTGCCCCTCCCACCTGGACTGGCCGGACGTCGAGTGGCCGGTGACGAAGGCGGCGGAGGAGGCGGGGTTCCGGGACTCCTACCGGGAGGCGCATCCCGACGCCGAGCGGGAGCCCGGGCACACCTGGTCCCCGGTCCACGCCGAGCCCGAGCCCCAGGACCGGATCGACTTCGTGCTGCACCGGGGGCTGCGGGTCCTCGACTCACGGACGTACGTCACGGGCACGCCCCGGACCTGGCCGGATGTCGAGGACAACGACTGGCCCTCCGACCACGCCGCCGTGATCACCACATTTTCGCTGGGCAGCGGTCCCGGAACTGTCTAGCATCGGTCACATGACCTGGCGACATTGATCCACCAGCCGTGCCTCCCGAGGGCCGCCTCGGACGCCGTGCCCACGACGTCCGAACCGCCCTTCCGGGAAGGCCTCATGACACTCTCACCCGCACGTGTGCCCGCGACCGGCGTCCGCCGGCTGACGACCACGCTGTACGGCTACGCGTTCCTCGACGACCTTGTCCTGCTCTACCCGGTGTACGCGCTGCTCTTCGCCGACACCGGCCTGCCGCTGTGGCAGATCTCCTCGCTGTTCGCCCTGTGGTCCCTCACGGCCGTGGTCCTCGAGGTGCCCTCGGGCGCCTGGGCCGACACCGTCTCGCGCCGTCGGCTGCTGTGGATCGGCCCGCTGCTCACCGCGGCCGGCTTCGCGCTGTGGGTGACCGTCCCGTCGTACGGCGCCTTCGCGCTGGGCTTCGTCCTGTGGGGAGCCGGCGGTGCCCTCGGTTCCGGTTCGCTGGAGGCGCTGGTCTACGACGAGATGGAACGGCTCGGCGCCGCCGACCGGTACGCGCGCGTGATGGGACGCACCCGCGCGGCCCGGCTGCTGGCCGCCGTGGCCGCGATGGGACTCGCCGGACCGGTCCTCGCGCTCGGCGGCTACCCGGCCGTGGGCGCCGGCAGCGTCCTCGCCTGTCTGCTGGCCGCGCTGACGGCGACCCGGCTGCCCGAGCACCGGGTACCGGCCGCGAAGGGGAGCACGAGCTGGTCGGCGACCCTGCGGGCCGGAGTCGCCGAGGCCCGCGGCGACCGGGCGGTCCGGGGCGCCCTGCTGCTGATCCCGGCCGTCGCCGCGGTGTGGGGCGCACTCGACGAGTACGTCTCGCTGCTGATCCGGGACCTCGGCGTGGCCGAGACCACCGTGCCCTGGCTGGTCCTGCTGGTCTGGACGCTGGTCACCCTCGGCAGCCTGTTCGCCGGGCCCGCCGAACGCCTCGGCACCCGGGGACTCGCCGCGCTGATCGCCGCAGCCGCCCTCGCCCTGGCCGTCGGCGCGGGCATCCGCACCCCGGCCGGTATCGCCCTCGTCGGCCTCGCCTTCGCCGGCTTCCAGCTGGCCGAGGTCCTCGCCGACGTCCGCCTCCAGCACCGCATCGACGACGCCCGGCGGGCCACCCTCACCTCGGTCGCGAGCCTGGGCACGGAACTGGTCACGGTCGCCGTGTTCGGCGTCTACACCCTGCTCGGAACGTCGCTGCCACACAGCACGGTCTTCGTCATCCTGTCCGTGCCGTATCCGGTGACGGCACTGGTGCTGGCCCGGGGCCGCCGGCGTCCGCGCAACGAATCGCCGCAGGAGCGCCTGAGCACGCAATGAACCGCTCACCGGCGCGCAACGGCTCCTTCTTGTTCGCGCCGGTGAGCCGCCCGTACCTTCTATATGGCCCGCTACGTGGCCCCCACATCCACCCTCCGCCCGGTGAGGATCACGCATGCGCACCGCCCTGCTCCAGAGCTCCGGCCGCCCCGGTTCCGTCGAGACGAACCTCAAGGTTCTCGACGAGGCCGCGGCCTCGGCCGCCGCCGCGGGTGCCGCGCTGCTGGCCGCTCCGGAGATGTTCCTCACCGGGTACGCGATCGGCGACGACATCGCACGCCTCGCCGAGGAGGCCGACGGGGAGGGCGCCGACGCGGTCGCGGAGATCGCCGCACGGCACGGCCTCGCCGTCGCCTACGGATATCCCGAGCGGTCGGGCGACACCGTGTTCAACTCCGCCCAGCTGATCTCCGCCGACGGCACCCGCCTCGCCAACTACCGCAAGACCCACCTCTTCGGCTGCTTCGAGCGCGACCACTTCACGCCGGGGGAGCAGCCGGTGGTCCAGGCCGAACTCGGCGGTCTGCGCGTCGGGTTGATGATCTGCTACGACGTCGAGTTCCCGGAGAACGTCCGCGCCCACGCCCTCGCCGGGACCGACCTGCTCCTCGTGCCCACGGCCCAGATGCACCCGTTCCAGTTCGTCGCCGAGTCCCTGGTGCCGGTGCGGGCCTGGGAGAACCAGATGTACGTCGCCTACGTCAACCGGGTCGGCCAGGAAGGGGAGTTCGACTTCGTCGGTCTCTCCGTGCTGGCCGGCCCCGACGGAGTGGCCCGAGCCCGCGCCGGACGCGCTGCGGACCTGATCCTCGCCGACGTCGACCCCGCCTTCCTCGCCGCCTCCCGCGAGACCAACCCGTATCTGAAGGACCGCCGGCCCGGCCTCTACGGGTCCCTCGTCTGAACCACCCGCTCGCCTTCGGGTCCCAGGCCTGACCACCCGCCTGCCCCGAGCCCCCTTCAAGGAGCCCGTACCCCATGACGTCCACCGTGCCCAACGCCGTCGAGCACGCAGACGCGCAGCAGCCGCCGATCACCATGTTCGGGCCGGACTTCCCCTACGCCTACGACGACTTCCTCGCCCACCCGGCGGGCCTCGGACAGATACCGGCCACCGAACACGGCACCGAGGTCGCGGTGATCGGCGGCGGTCTCTCCGGCATCGTGGCCGCGTACGAGCTGATGAAGATGGGCCTCAAGCCGGTCGTCTACGAGGCCGACCGGATCGGCGGCCGGCTGCGGACCGTGGGCTTCGAGGGCCAGGGCACCGAGGGCCTGACCGCGGAGATGGGCGCGATGCGCTTCCCGCCCTCATCCACTGCCCTCCAGCACTACATCGACCTCGTCGGCCTGGAGACCCGCCCCTTCCCCAACCCCCTTGCGGAAGGCACCCCTTCGACGGTCGTCGACCTCAAGGGCGAGTCCCACTACGCCGAGACGATCGCCGACCTCCCGCAGGTCTACCGCGATGTCGCCGAGGCCTGGAACAAGTGCCTCGAAGAGGGCGCCGACTTCACCGACATGAACCGCGCCCTGCGCGAGCGGGACGTGCCGCGCATCCGCGAGATCTGGTCGCGGCTCGTGGAGAAGCTCGACAACCAGACCTTCTACGGCTTCCTCTGCGACTCCGAGGCGTTCCGCTCCTTCCGGCACCGCGAGATCTTCGGCCAGGTCGGCTTCGGCACCGGCGGCTGGGACACCGACTTCCCCAACTCCATCCTGGAGATCCTGCGAGTCGTCTACACCGAGGCCGACGACCACCACCGCGGGATCGTGGGCGGCTCGCAGCAGTTGCCGCTGCGGCTGTGGGAGCGCGAGCCGGAGAAGATCGTGCACTGGGCGTACGGCACCTCCCTGAAGTCCCTGCACGTGGACGGTGAACCGCGCCCCGCCGTGACCCGCCTGCACCGCACCGCGGGCAACCGGATCACCGTGACCGACGCCGGAGGGGACATCCGCACCTACCGGGCGGCGATCTTCACCGCCCAGTCCTGGATGCTGCTCTCGAAGATCGCCTGCGACGACTCGCTCTTCCCGATCGACCACTGGACGGCGATCGAGCGCACGCACTACATGGAGTCGTCGAAGCTCTTCGTCCCCGTGGACCGGCCGTTCTGGCTGGACAAGGACGAGGAAACCGGCCGGGACGTCATGTCGATGACCCTCACCGACCGGATGACCCGCGGCACCTACCTGCTGGACGACGGTCCGGACAAGCCGGCCGTCATCTGCCTCTCCTACACATGGTGCGACGACAGCCTGAAGTGGCTGCCGCTGTCCGCGAACGAGCGGATGGAGGTCATGCTGAAGTCCCTCGGCGAGATCTACCCGAAGGTCGACATCAGGAAGCACATCATCGGCAGCCCGGTCACCGTGTCCTGGGAGAACGAGCCCTACTTCATGGGCGCGTTCAAGGCCAACCTGCCCGGCCACTACCGCTACCAGCGGCGCCTGTTCACCCACTTCATGCAGGACCGGCTGCCCGCCGACAAGCGGGGCATCTTCCTCGCCGGCGACGACATCTCCTGGACGGCCGGCTGGGCCGAGGGCGCGATCCAGACGGCCCTGAACGCGGTCTGGGGCGTCATGCACCACTTCGGCGGCGAGACCGACGCGACGAACCCCGGCCCGGGGGACGTGTACGACGAGATCGCGCCGGTGGAACTGCCGGAGGACTAGACCTGGTCGTGTCCGGGTCGGTCCGGCACCGGGATTGCCCGAGGTCGGCCCGGCACCGGGATTGCCCGAGGTCGGTCCGGCAGCGAGTTAGCCCGAGGTCGGCCCGGCACCGGGGTAGCCCGAGACCGGTCCGGCAGCGGGCTAGCTCAAGACCGGTCCGGCAGCCGGCTGGCCGAGGTCAGTCCGGCAGCGGCGTCAGCAGCATGCGGCCCGCGAAACCCACCGCCGTGTCCAGGCGCTCCGTGAACTCCTCGGCCACGTCGGGCAGTCCGCGCAGCGCCCACAGGGCACGGGCCGCGGTCCAGGTGGCGTCCCGGGCGCGGTCCAGGCTCCAGGCGCCGAGCAGATGGGTGAGCGGGTCGGCGACCTGGAGGACGTCGGGGCCCGGCATCAGCTCTTCGCGGATCCTCTCCTCCAGCGAAACGAGGAGGTCGCCCACCCGGTCGAACTCGTCCTCCACGTCGGTCGGTTCGCAGCCGAGGCTACGACAGGTGTCCACCACGGCGAGCGCGAGGTCGTGCCCGATGTGCGCGTTGATGCCCGCCAACGCGAACTGTAGAGGCCGTACCCCGGGATGACGGCGGAACTGGAACAGCGGCCGCCAGCAGGCCGGCGGACGGTGTCCGCGGACGGCCGCGTCGACCGCGGTCAGATAGCGCTCCGCGAACCGCACGTCCAGCGTGATCGCGGCCCGCGCGTCCGCGAACCGGCCCGCGTCGACACAGCGGTCCACCGCCTCGGTGACGGCGAGGTAGACGCGGTTGAAGACCGCTACGCCGTCCCGTTCGGGAAGGACCTCGTCCAGGGCGCGCATACGGGAGACGACCGTGTCGAGGGGGGTGGTGAACTGTTCCGTTTGCACCATGACGGCAGGGTCCCAGTCCTAGGCTGGCCGGGGTACCGGCGGGCCCGACGCTTCCCCAGAACGGGGTAACGCCCCCGCCGTGCGAGGGGGGAGCGACAGGGTGTCAGGCTTACGTGCCCAGCGACTGGCCGCGCGCCGCGCCGCCCGCAGACGGGCCGTGGGTCGCGGTGTCCTGGTCGCGGTGGCCTCCGCGGTCGTCGCCGTCGCCACCGCGACCGGGATGCTCTCCGCGCTCGGCGGCCGTGACGGCTCCGACGAGGTGCGACCGGCTTCGGCCGGCGGCTCCCCGGGGCGGGCCGGCGTACGGGTCCTGCCCTCGGGCCCCGGCGCGCCCTCGGCCGCCCCCTCCGCCTCCGCGTCCCCCTCCGCCGAGCCGAGCGGGCCTCCGTCCTCGTCGCCCAAGAGCCGGAAGCCGAGCCCCGAGAAGCCCCGGCCCACCGCCGTCGGCCGTCTCTACCGCCATCCGTCCTCGCAGGTCCTCGACTGGGTGCAGGACAACCCGCGCGACTGGCGTGCCGATGTCATCCGGTCCCGTATCGCCGACCGACCGGCCGCGGTCTGGTTCGCCGACTACACCCCGGCGACGATCACCTCCCGGGTCCGCGCGGTCACCTCCGGCGCCGCCGCGCAGGGCCGGGTGCCGGTGGTCGTGGCGTACGCGGTCCCGGACCGTGACTGCGGAGGCGCGTCCCAGGGCGGGGCACCGGATCTCGGCGCCTACGACGCCTGGATCGACCGGTTCGCCGCGGGACTCGGCTCCCGCCAGGTGATCGTCGTGCTGGAGCCCGACTCGATCGCCCAGTCGGACTGCCTCTCCGAGGCCGGGCGGGCCGACCGCTTCGCCTCGCTGGCCCGCGCGGGCCGGGTCCTGAAGGCCGCGAACCCGAAGGCCCGCGTCTACTACGACGCCGGCCACTCCGGATGGAACCCGGCCGTGCAGCAGGCGACCCTGCTGAAGCAGGCGGGCGCCGCCTCGGTCGCCTCCTCCGACGGGATCTTCAGCAACGTCTCCAACTTCCACATCACGTCCGCCGAGATCGCCTACGACCGTCAGGTCCTCGCCGCCCTGGGCGGACCGTCCGGTCTGGGCGCCGTCATCGACACCAGCCGCAACGGCAACGGCGCCCCGCCGGACGGCGAGTGGTGCGACCCCGCCGGCCGGAGGATCGGACGCGCTCCGACCCTGGACACCGGTGAAGCGAGGATCGACGCCTACCTGTGGGTGAAGCTGCCGGGGGAGTCGGACGGCTGCAAGGGCGCACCGGGTACGTTCAGCGCGTCGTACGCCTACGACCTGGCCTCGCACTAGCCGGGGGTGACCCCGGACGCGGAAGTCACTGCCGCGGCTCGGAGACCGCCGCCGCCGGAGTGACGACCTTCCGGCGGTCGCCGGCCCGCAGCACCCCCGCGAAGGCCACGAGCCCGCAGGCCAGGACCGTCACCAGGGCGAACGACACCATCAGGCTGGTCGCCTGGGCCAGCGTGCCGATCGCGCTCGGGGCCACCAGTCCCGAGGTGTAGGTGATCGTCGCGACCCCGGCGATCGCCAGGCTGGGGTTGGATCCGCTGCGGCCCGCGGCGGCGAAGCACAGTGGCACGACCACCGCGATGCCGAGCCCCATCAGCGCGAACCCGCCCATCGCCACCGCAGGTTGCTCGGCGACGACGATGAGCAGCCCGCCGAGCACCGCCAGGACCCCGCTCGTCCGGACCGTGCGCACCGCGCCGAAGCGGTCCACCAGCCGGTCCCCGGCGATCCGCGCGACAGCCATCGTGAGCGTGAAACCGGTGGTGCACGCGGCCGCGAGCCCCGCCGAGGTCTCCAGCTGGTCCCGCAGGTACACCGCCGACCAGTCCAGGCTGGCGCCCTCCGCGAACACCGCGCAGAACCCGATCGCGCCGATGAGCAGCGCCGACTTCGGCGGCAGCGCGAACCGGGGCGGCGGCTCCTCGTCCTCGGGGGCCTGGAGGTCCAGCACCCAGCGGCAGGCCCCCAGACCGAGCAGGGTCAGGGTGGCCGACGCGAGGGCGTGGTGCAGCCGGGCGTCCGAGCCCAGGTGCGCGGCGAGGGTGCCGGCCGCGGAGCCGACCAGGGCGCCCACGCTCCACAGGCCGTGCAGCCCGGACATGATCGAACGGCCCATGCGGTTCTCGACCTCGACGCCGAGCGCGTTCATCGCCACGTCCGCCATGCCGGCCGTGGCGCCGTAGACGAACAGAGCCAGGCAGAGCGCCGGGAGGTTGGGGGAGAGGGACGGCAGGACCAGGGCCAGGGTCCACAGGGAGATCAGGCCGCGCAGTGCGTTCCGGGCGCCGAAGCGGTGACTGACGCGGCCGGCCAGCGGCATCGCCAGCGAGGCGCCGAGAGCCGGGAAGGCGAGTGCCAGGCCCAGTTGGCCGGCGCTGACCGAGGAGTGCTCCTGGATCCACGGCACCCGCGTCGCGAACGAGCCGGTCACGGCCCCGTGCACGGCGAACACGGCGGCCACGGCGTACCGGGCCCGCCGTACCTCTGCTGATGTGTGGACCACATCGCTCATCTTCGGGCCCCTCCCAGGATCCTCGTCCCGTCACAAGTCGCGGTGTAAATTATCAGGAACCCTGCCTGATAGATAGCGCATATCCGGCTCTGTGGATCTGAGAGGATTCCCGGCATGCCCGCATCCCCGAGCACCGCCCGGGCCATCAACGACCGGCTCGCCCTGCGTCTGCTCCAGCAGGAAGGCCCGCTGACGGCAGGCCAGTTGAAGCAGCTCACCGGGCTGTCCCGGCCGACCGTCGCCGACCTCGTCGAGCGCCTCGCCGCCGCCGGACTGATCGACGTGGTCGGGGAGTCGGGGGAGCAGCGCCGCGGCCCCAACGCCAAGCTGTACGGCATCGTCGCCGACCAGGCCCACCTCGCGGCCCTCGACGTCCGCACCGAGGGCGTCTCCGTCGTGGTCGCCGACCTGGTGGGGCGGGTGCTGGCCGAGGCGTCGGTGCCGATCGGCGGGGAGACGGGGACGGGTCCCGCGGTCGAGCAGGCCGTCGCACTGGTCGAGCGGACGGCGAAGGAGGCGCGGGTGGCCGGACTCCACACCGTCGCCATCGGCGCCCCCGGCCTGATCGACCCGGCCACGGGCGAACTCCGCGACTCCGGCGGCCTGCCCGCCTGGCACCGGCGACTGGTCCTGGCGCTTCAGGAACGCCTCCCGGAGACCCGCGTCCATGTCGAGAACGAGACCAACCTCGCGGCGCTGGCCGAACAGCGCGACGGGGTGGCCCGCGACCGGGACACCTTCGTCCTGCTGTGGCTGGGCCATGGCACCGGCGCGGCGGTGATCCTGGACGGCGTCCTGCGGCGGGGCGCCTCGGGCGGTACGGGGGAGATCGGGTTCCTGCCGGTGCCGGGGACGGCGGGACTGCCGTCGGCGGTGGACTGCGCGGGGGGTTTCCATTCGCTGGCGGGGTCGGCGGGGATCGTGCGGCTGGCGGAGGAGTGCGGTCTTGCGGTGGCCGGGGGTGGGGGTGGGGACTTGGACGAGGGCGGTCGCGGGGGTGCGGGTCTGGTGAGGGGAGCTGCGGCGGCCGCGGACGTGGTGCGGAGAGCGGTGGCGGCCACGGGCTCGGCGTCGGAGGCGGTGGCGGCCACGGGCTCGGCGTCGGAGGCGGTCGCGGCCACGGGCTCGGCGTCGGAGGCGGCGCACGAGGAGTCCCGTTTCCTGGACGCTCTCGCCGACCGGCTCGCCGTGGGGGTCGCGTCGGTCGTGGCGATCCTGGACCCGGGATGTGTAGTGCTGGGCGGCGAGGTGGGGCAGGCCGGCGGGGCGGAACTGGCCGCACGCGTGGAGCGAAGAGTCCGCCGCATGTCCCCGCTGGCCACCGAGGTGCGGGCCGGCCTCCTGGGCGGAGAGGCGGTCCTGCGCGGCGCGCTGCTCACCGCCAGGGACCAGGTGCAGGACGCCCTGTTCGCACCCCGTCAGCCGGACACCAGGCAGAGTCCGGTGCTGACCCGGCGCAGAAGACCCGGCGGCGGGCAAGGGCCGTCGTCACCGCCGCCGGGTCCGTCTCTGCGGGTGTCCACGCACGGCGACCCTAAAAAGGACTAGACCATTAGGTCAAGGTTTCCGGCCACGGGTTGTGAGCCACTGCACACGCATCGCCTGTATGGACCACGATCGGGCGTGGCAGACTGGCTGTGTACCAGAAGCAGCGCACTCCGGGGTCGGTGAAAGTCCGAACCGGCGGTTACAGTCCGCGACCCGACCGCTTCCAGCGGCCGGTTGACCAGGTGAAATTCCTGGACCGACGGTTAAAGTCCGGATGGGAGGCAGTGCGCGGCGGGCGGGCATACCTGTATGCGTGCCGCCGTAACAGGCTTCACCCTCGTGGGGGTGGGTCCCGTCCGGCGTCGCCCTCGGTGTCCCCACTCGCTGATTCTGTCGTAATCGACAGCCCCGGAGTCCGTGCCCGAATGAGGCAGGGAGGACCCGGGAAGTGTTCACCGGAATCGTCGAAGAGCTGGGTGAGATCACCGCTGTCGAGAACCTCGGTGACTCCTGTCGTTTCCGAGTGCGCGGCCCCGTCGTCACCGAGGGCGCGAAACACGGGGACTCCATCGCCGTCAACGGCGTCTGCCTCACGGTCGTCGAACACGACGCCGACTGGTTCACCGCCGATGTCATGGCCGAGACCCTCGACCGCTCCAGCCTCGGCGCCCTCGCCGAAGGCTCCCGGGTCAACCTCGAACGCCCGATGGCCCTGGGCGCGCGCCTCGGCGGACACATCGTGCAGGGGCATGTCGACGGCACAGGCCAGGTCCTGGAGCGCAAGCCCTCCGAGAACTGGGAGATCATCAAGATCTCGCTGCCCGCGGACCTCACGCGCTATGTGGTCGAGAAGGGCTCCATCACCGTCGACGGCATCAGCCTCACCGTGGTCGACGCCGGCCCGGACTACTTCACGGTCAGCCTCATCCCGACCACCCTCGCCCTGACCACGCTCGGCATCAAGCAGCCAGGCGACCCGGTCAACCTCGAGGTGGACGTCGTCGCCAAGTACGTCGAGCGCCTGCTCGCGAACAGCGGTCAGGGGGCCGGACAGTGAACTCCCTCAACACCGAGGCCTTCACCCTGTTCGGCCAGCACATCCTCTGGTCGGACATGATCGGCAACATCCTCGGCCTCATCGCCCTCGCCCTCGGCTGGCGCCGCAACCTGTGGAGCTGGCCGGTCCAGTTCGCCTCCGGCCTCATCCTCTTCGGCGCCTTCTACGGCCACCTCACCGGCAGTGCCGGCAAGCAGGCCGTCGTCATGCTCGTCGCCCTGTACGGCTGGTGGCAGTGGAACCGCAACAAGGGGCAGTCGGGCGACGGGCACATCGCCCCCCGGTTCGCCTCCTGGCGTGAGCGCGGGGCCCTCGTCGGCGCCGCCGCCGTCGGCACCGTCGCCGTCGCCCTGCTCTTCAAGGCCTACCCGAGCCTGTCCTGGGACCCCTGGCCGGACGCCTACATCTTCGTCGGCACCGTCGTCGCCATGTACGCCCAGGCCCGCGGCATGGTCGAGTTCTGGTTCGCCTGGCTCCTCGTCGACCTCGTCGGCGTCCCCCTGAACTTCACCAACGGCTACGCCTTCTCAGGCTTCGTCTACGTCATCTACGGCGCGCTCGTCCTGTGGGGCATGCGCGACTGGTGGCTGCGCTCCCGTGAGTCCGCGCGGCCCGTCATGGAAGGAGCGCCGGCATGACCGCCGCACCCATTCTGTACAGCACCGACGGGTTCGAGGACTTCGCGCTGGACCCCGTCGAGCAGGCCATCGCCGACATCGCGGCCGGCCGCCCCATCGTGGTCGTCGACGACGAGGACCGCGAGAACGAGGGCGATCTGGTCGTCGCAGCAGAGAAGATCACCCCCGAGATCGTGGCCTTCATGATGAGCGAGTGCCGCGGCCTGATCTGCGCCCCCATGGAGGGCGACGAACTGGACCGGCTGAAGCTCCCGCAGATGGTCGACGACAACACCGAGTCGATGAAGACCGCGTTCACCGTCTCCGTGGACGCGTCCGGCGCCCACGGGGTGACCACCGGTATCTCGGCCGCCGACCGCGCCACCACACTGCGGCTCCTCGCGAGCGGCGACGCCGATCACACCGACTTCGTCCGCCCCGGCCACATCTTCCCGCTCCGCGCCAGGGACGGAGGCGTCCTCACCCGCAACGGCCACACCGAGGCCGCCGTCGACCTCGCCCGCCTCGCGGGACTGCGCCCGGCCGGCGCGATCGTCGAGATCGCCGGCGAGGACGGCCGGATGCTCCGCCTGCCCGAACTGATCCCCTTCGCCCGCAAGCACGGCCTCACGATCATCTCCATCGAGGACCTGATCGCCTACCGCCGCACCAGCGAGCCCACGGTCCGCCGCGAGGCCGAGACCCGGCTGCCCACCACCCACGGCACCTTCACGGCGTACGGCTACCGCTCCAGTGTCGACGGCGTCGAGCACGTCGCCCTGGTCCACGGCGAGATCGGCGACGGCGAGGACGTCCTGGTCCGCGTCCACTCCGAGTGCCTCACCGGCGACATCTTCGGCTCCCTGCGCTGCGACTGCGGCCCCCAGCTGGACGCCTCCCTGGAGCGCATCCAGGCCGAGGGCAGGGGAGTGGTGGTCTACCTGCGCGGCCACGAGGGGCGCGGCATCGGCCTGCTCTCCAAGCTGCGGGCGTACGAACTCCAGGAGCAGGGCCACGACACCCTCGACGCCAACCTGGAGCTCGGCCTGCCCGCCGACGCGCGGGACTACGGCGCCGGCGCGCAGATCCTTCAGGACCTCGGCGTCCGCAGCCTGCGCCTGATGACCAACAACCCCGCCAAGTCCGACGCCCTCCTGCACCACGGCCTCAAGGTCACCGGCCGGGAGCCGATGGCCGTACAGGCGGGCGAGCACAACCTCCGCTACCTGCGCACCAAGCGGGACCGGATGGGACATGACCTGCCCTGGCTGGACACCGCCCCGGTGTCCACGTGCAGCAACCAGTAAGCACTTCGAGGAGAGTTCGAGAACGTGAGCGGCAAGGGTGCACCGGAGCTGTCGGTACGCAACGTGGGGGACCTGCGGGTCGCCGTCATCGCGGCGCAGTGGCACGAGAAGGTGATGGACGGACTGGTCGACGGCGCCCTGCGCGCCCTGCACGACCTGGGCATCGACGAGCCGACCCTGCTCAGGGTCCCCGGCAGCTGGGAACTCCCGGTCGTGGCCAAGGTCCTCGCGGGCCGCGGCTACGACGCGATCGTCGCCCTCGGTGTCGTCATCCGCGGCGGCACCCCGCACTTCGAGTACGTGTGCCAGGGCGTCGTCCAGGGCCTCACCCAGGTGTCCGTGGAGACCGGCGTCCCCGTCGGCATGGGCGTCCTCACCTGCGACACCGAGGAACAGGCCCTGGACCGGGCGGGCCTGGAGGGCTCCAACGAGGACAAGGGGCACGAGGCGGTGACCGCCGCGGTGGCCACGGCTGCCACCCTCCGCTCAGTATCTGAACCGTGGCACTGACGAAGGTGTCATTTGGCATAGGCTGAGCGACACCATGTCCAATAAGACGTTCGAGGAGCTCTTCACCGAGCTCCAGCAGAAGGCCGCCACCGGCGACCCCGCCACCTCCCGCACCGCAGAACTGGTCGGCAAGGGGGTCCATGCCATCGGCAAGAAGGTCGTCGAAGAGGCCGCCGAGGTCTGGATGGCCGCCGAGTACGAGGGCAAGGAAGCGGCCGCCGAGGAGATCTCGCAGCTGCTCTACCACGTCCAGGTGATGATGGTCGCGCGCGGGATCTCCCTCGACGACGTCTACGCCCACCTGTAAGCCAGTCGCCGAACACCCCCCTGAGAGCAAAGGAAGCCGACCTCATGCTGCGCATCGCCGTCCCCAACAAGGGTTCCCTGTCAGGACCTGCGGCGGACATGCTGCATGAGGCCGGCTACCAGCAGCGCCGCGAGTCCAAGGAACTGCGGACCGTCGACCCGGTCAACGACGTGGAGTTCTTCTACCTCCGCCCCCGGGACATCGCGATCTACGTCTCCTCCGGCCAGCTCGACATCGGCATCACCGGCCGTGACCTGCTGATCGACTCCGGTGCCGACGCCGAGGAGATCCTCCCGCTCGGCTTCGCCCGCTCCACCTTCCGCTTCGCGTCCAAGCCGGGCACCGCGAACGGCGTCGAGGACCTCAAGGGCAGGACGGTCGCCACCTCCTACGAGGGGATCGTGGCCGGACACCTCGCGGACCACGGCATCGACGCCGCCGTCGTCCACCTCGACGGCGCGGTCGAGACCGCCATCGAACTCGGTGTCGCCGAGGTCATCGCCGACGTCGTCGAGACCGGCACCAGCCTGCGCAACGCGGGCCTGGAGGTCTTCGGCGAGCCCATCATGAAGTCCGAGGCCGTCGTCATCCGCCGCACCGGTGCCGACGCCGAGGAACCCAAGGTCCAGCAGTTCCTGCGCCGCCTCCAGGGCGTCCTGGTGGCACGGACGTACGTGATGATGGACTACGACTGCCGCGTCGAGCAGCTCGAGAAGGCCGTCGCGCTCACCCCCGGCCTCGAATCCCCGACCGTCTCCCCGCTGCACAACGAGGGCTGGGTCGCCGTCCGCGCGATGGTCCCGGCCAAGGAGGCGCAGCGGATCATGGACGACCTGTACGACATCGGCGCGCGGGCCATCCTGACGACGGCCATCCACGCCTGCCGTCTCTGAGGGGCGTACCGCAGATGTCCTCCGAACCTCCCGCCCTGCCCGTCACGTTCCGGCCGGGCCGCACCCGTGCGGTCCTGCTCACCGCCGGAGTCGCGATCTTCGTGGTGATCACGGTGATCGCGCTGCTCCTCGAACAGCTCGGCCCCGGCGAGCGCCTGAGCTTCGTGTTCACCGCGGCCCTGCTCGCCGGTGTGCTGTTCCTGCTGGCCAGGGTGAAGGTCGTCGCCGACGAGTCCGGGGTCACCGTCCAGAACATCGCCAGCAGGCGGCGGCTGGAGTGGGCCGAGATCATCCAGGTGAACCTCCGCCCGGGCGACCCGTGGGTGTTCCTCAACCTCAGCGACGGCACCAGCCTGCCGGCGCTCGGCATCCAGCCGGGCATCGCGAAAGAGCAGGCCATCGCCGACGCGAGGGCCCTGCGGGCGCTCGCCGAGGCCCGTTCCACGGCCCGCTCCGACGAAGATCAGGGCTGACTCGGGGAACTCCACCCTGCCGCATCGGGCCCTGTCTTGATTAATCTGTTGGCGGAGGCGTTTTCACCACGCCTCCGCCTCTCGTTGTTCCTGCTACCCGAGGAGTGACTCCCTCCAGCGATGGACGGATCGTCCTGTAGTACCTGCGCTGCCCCCTCCCTACGTGTCGAGGCGGCAGCATGACCATCCCCCTGCTGCTCCTCGGAGCGGCGTTCCTGCTCATTCTCGCCAACGGCTTCTTCGTGGCGGCCGAGTTCGGCCTCGTCACCGTGGAGGCCACCGACGCCGAGAAGGCCGCCGCGGAAGGCGACCGGAGGGCCCGCCGGGTCGCCGATTCGCTCAAGGAGCTGTCGTTCCAGCTCTCCGGCACCCAGCTCGGCATCACCATCACCTCCCTGGTCGTCGGCATGCTCGCCGAACCGGCTCTCGCGGAACTGCTGCACGCCCCGTTCACGGTCATCGGCATCCCCGAGGGAGCGGTCTCCGGCGTGGCCGTCGTCGTCGGCATGCTGCTGGCCTCCGCCGTGCAGATGGTGATCGGCGAGCTCGTGCCCAAGAACTGGGCGGTGTCCAAGCCGATGCAGGTCGCCCGCTTCGTCGCGGGCCCGCAGCACGCCTTCGCTCGGCTGTTCCGGCCGGTCATCGCCGCGCTCAACGCGGTCGCCAACCGCCTCGTCCGCGCGCTCGGCATCGAGCCCGCCGAGGAGCTGGCCTCCGCCCGCACCCCTGGCGAGCTGGTCTCCCTGGCCCGGCACTCCGCCCAGGCCGGCGCCCTGGAACAGGACACCGCGGACCTCTTCGTGCGCACCCTGTCCCTCGGCGAGCTCACCGCGCAGCACGTCATGACCCCGCGCGTGAAGGTCAGCTCGCTCCAGGCGTCCGCGACCGCCGAGGACGTCGTCAACCTCACCCGTGCCACCGGTCTGTCCCGTTTCCCGGTCTACCGGGAGAAGATCGACGAGATCGTCGGCATGGCCCACCTCAAGGACGCCCTCGCCGTCCCCTCCCAGGACCGGCTGCGCACTCCCGTGGGCCGGATCGCCCGTCCGGCGCTGCTGGTGCCCGAGACGCTCCCGGTCCAGCCCCTGCTGGCCCAGCTGCGCAGCGAGCAGCCCATCGCCGTCGTCGTCGACGAGTACGGCGGCACCGCCGGCGTGGTCACCCTGGAGGACATCGTCGAGGAGATCGTCGGCGAGGTCCGCGACGAGCACGACGGCCAGGACATCCCCGAACTCGCCGCCGCCCCGCCCGAGGACGGCCGCCTGGCCTGGGACGCCGACGGCAGCTGCCGGGTCGACATCCTCCAGCGCATAGGTCTCGACGTGCCCGAGGGACCGTACGAGACGGTCGCCGGGCTGGTCGCCGACCTGCTCGGCCGTATCCCCGCCGTCGGGGACCGGGCCGAGCTGCCCGGCTGGCGGCTCACCGTGCGCCAGGTCGGGCACTACCGCGCCGAGCGGGTCCGCCTGGTCCGCACGGTCCCCGCGGTCAACGTCATGGAGGCCGCCCGATGAGCGTGCTCCAACTCCTCTTCGCAGCCCTGCTGGTGCTCGCCAACGGCTTCTTCGTCGGCGCCGAGTTCGCGCTGGTCTCGGTGCGCCGCAGCCAGATCGAACCGCTCGGCACCGCACGCGCCCGCCAGGTGCTGTACGGCCTGGAGCGGCTCCCACAGATGATGGCGGCCGCCCAGTTCGGCATCACGGTGTGCTCCCTGACGCTCGGCGCGGTCGCCGAGCCGACGGTCGCGCATCTGCTGGAGCCGGTGTTCGAGTGGATGCACCTGCCGCACGGCATGATCCACCCGCTGGGGTACGTCATCGCCCTGGCCGCGGTTGTCTTCTTCCACCTCGTCATCGGTGAGATGGTCCCGAAGAACCTCGCGATGGCCGCGCCCGAGAAGGTCGCGCTCTGGCTCAGCCCGGGCCTGGTGGCCTTCGCGCGGCTGTGCCGCCCCATCACCCTCGCCCTCGGCGCCTGCGCCGCCGCCATCCTGCGGCTCTTCCGCGTCGAGCCCAAGGACGAGGTCGAGGCGGTCTTCACCAGCGAACAGCTCAACCGGCTGGTCGAGGACTCCGGCCAGGCGGGTCTGCTGGACCCCGAGGAACAGGAACGCCTGGAGGACGCGCTGGAACTGGGCTCCCGCCCGGTCACCGACGTCCTGCTCAAGCGCGAGTCCCTGGTGACGGTCCGCCCCTCGGTCACCCCGGGCGAGATCATCGAACTCACCGGGCGCACCGGGTACTCCCGCTTCCCGATCGCCGCGGACAACGGCGTGTTCATGGGGTACCTGCACGTGAAGGACGTACTCGATCTGGAGGAGTCCCAGCGGGCGGTGCCGCAGCAGGTCTGGCGACCGATGACGAAGCTGCGTTCGGATCTGCCGCTGGACGACGCGCTGACGGTGATGCGCCGGGCCGCCACTCACCTGGCCCAGGTGGCGGACGGGTCCGGCAAGGTACTGGGCCTGGTGGCCCTGGAGGACGTACTGGAACTGCTCGTCGGTGAGGTACGGGATCCGGCGCACCGGGAGCTGCCGGAGGTACGCGTCACCGAGCCTCGGAGCAGCGAGGAGGCGTTGGCGTCGTAGGTTCGGCCGCGGGTTCGTCGTGGCTGGTCGCACAGTTCCCCGCGCCCCTGAGTAGGTGACCGCACCCACTCGTTTTCAGGGGCGCGGGGAACTGCGCGGGAAGCCCCACCGGCCCGCAGCCGAACACCTCACGTGGCCGACGGATCCTGAGGTCCCCGGCCCGACAAGACCTCCCCGTACGCCTGCATCAGATCCGGCAACCGCAGCGTCGACAGGTCGTCCCGGCTCAGCATCCCCGGATACACCGACAACCGAAGATCCCGGTACGCACAGCTCTTCTCGTACAGCGTCCGCAGGAACCGCCCGTTGCCCAGTTCGTCGATCCACCCCTGGTCCACCACGTGCCCCGCGATGGAGCGCAGCTCGTCCAGGGCCTCCTCGTCCCACACGTCCCCGTTCTCGGCGGCCAACACCTCACCGATGGAGGTGAGTTCGAGCGGGCGGTAGGACGGGAAGTCGACGCGGGTGGTGAAGCGGGACGACAGGCCGGGGTTCGCGGTGAGCAGCCGGTCCATGCCCTCCGGGTAACCCGCGAGGATCACGACCAGGTGGTCCCGGTTGTCCTCGGCCCGCTTCAGCAGCACCTGGAGCGCCTCGTCGCCGTACGCATCGCCCTTCCCGTAACCGGAGTTGGAGAGCGAGTAGGCCTCGTCCACGAACAGGACCCCGCCGAGCGCGGAGTCGATCAGTTCGTTCGCCTTGACCGCGGTCTGGCCGAGGTACTCCCCGACCAGGTCCGCCCGCTGCGCCTCCACGAGATGGTCGCCGCCGAGCAGCCCGAGGGCGTAGAAGACGCGCCCGAGGATGCGGGCCACCGTGGTCTTGCCGGTGCCGGAGGGCCCGGAGAAGACGAAGTGACGTTTGGGCGGCTGGACCGGGAGCCCCTGCCCCGCGCGCAGGCGGGCCATGTTCAACTGCGCGGACAGCGCTTTGACCTGGCGCTTCACCGGTTCGAGGCCCACCATGCGCTCGAGTTCGGCGAGCGCCTCCTCCAGGAGGACGGGGTCGGTGGGCCCGGCGGGCAGTGCACCTGCCAGGGTGCCGGACCGCTCCCGCCCGGCCGGGTCCGTCATCGTGGGCAGCGGCCCGGTCGGCGGCTGCGGATCGGAGAGCTTCACGTCCCGCCCCTCGACACCGAACAGCGGCTCGATCCCGTCGGGCCCTTCCAGCACGTCCTGTCCGAACCCGGTGAGCGTGATCGACGCGAGGTCGGCGGGGTCGTCGTACCCGTCCCCCTCGGCGATCGCGGCGAGCCGGGCCGAGGTGTCCATGAAGGCGGGGTCGACGCGGTGCACCGCCCGGTAGAGAGGGAGCGCGGCGGCGGACCGGCCGGTGCCCTCGTGGGCCCGGGCCAGCCAGTACCGCAGTTCCTTGCGCTGGGGCTGTTCGCTGCGGCAGCGCATCAGGGCCGCCGAGAGGAGCGGTTCGGCCTGCCCGAACATCTCCAGGCGGACCCGGGCCATGCCCCCGAACAGACCGGCCTCGATGCCGAGCATGGCGTCGTCGATCAGTGGGTCGGTGTGCCGGACCAGTTGCTCCCAGTCCTTGACCAGGTAGGCGCGGCAGGCGTGCAGGAAGCGGACCTGGTGGTCGGTGTCCACCGGGGGCAGCCCCGCGAGGGCCCGGTCGAGCTCCGGGACGTGCCGGCCGTCCAGCCAGTGCGAGGCGTGCGCGAGCAGCAGGTCACGCGGGCTCTCGAGGACCGGCTGCACCCACCAGCCCAGCCAGTACCAGGAGTTGAGGTTACGGCGGTGGCGTGTACGTTGCTCGCCGAAGCGCTCGCGGTGCCGGAACATCCGGAGCAGCGCGGTCGTCGTGTCGACGCGCAGCGCGTGCAACCCGAGCCAGCCGTCGGCCATCCCGGGGTCGATCCGCACCGCGGCCCGGAACTCCTCCTCCGCCTGTGGGTAGGCGCCCATCGTGTAGGCGTCCACACCCCGCAGCCAGGCGAGGTCGGCCGGGGCCTCGGGGCCCTGCGTGCCGAAATCCATCACGTCCCCCACAAACCGTGCCCCCGTGGTTCACCACCGGGCCGACGCCCGATGGCCGCCTTCGTCCAACCGCTGTGCCGCGGACCGGAGTTGCAACGGTGCGCAGAGCAGCTGTCCGTAGGTCGCACCGAGGGCATCGTACCTGCGGTGGTGTCGCTCGCCGTAGGGTGCCGCACGGGCCGTTTGACGAGGTGGGAGCAGATGGGGCGCACCGCGGACGGTGACCGAGGGTGAGCGGATGACGTCTCACCGCGTGCATATTTCTGTGTGAGGGCAGAACGAAGCCCCCGATCACGGGGGAACAACCGGGGGCTTCGCGACTGCGGGCGACCTGCATCGGCCGCACATTGAGAACGTAAGACCTGTACGGCCCCTCGGTCAAGCGGAGTTGGGCGACTCAGGCAAGTTCTTACCGGTGGTTCTTCACAGCTTCAACACATCGCCGTTGGGTCGTCACCGTGTGTGATGTCGTGGTCCGGTCCAGGAGTCACAGCAGGCCCGTCAGTTGTCTCGTACCCCTGCCCGCACTGGCGTACCAGCGCATCGGCGAAGGGCCGGGAGGGGTCTTCGGCGAAATGCCGTTGTTCCGCCAGGACCCATCCCTCCCAGAACTCCCGCTGTTCCTCCCCGTCCCGGGATCGCCCTCTGGCCCAGGACTCCTCACGGGGCAGGTCCATCCACAGCAGGCATGCGAGGTGCGGTCTGAGCGCGCGCCGGCCCGCGCCGACGCCCTCGAGCAGGACCACGGGCACCGGCGGCAGATCCCGGGGCGGTCCGAAGCGCCGGGTGTGCCAGTCGTAGGGGGCGTAACGTGCGGTCTCGCCGCGGCCGAACGGGGTGATCACCTCGCGCAGCAGCCGTCCGGTCCAGTCGAACAGTTCGTCGTGGCTGGCGATGTCGTCGAGATGCAGGACCGGCGCTCCGTCGAGGGCGTCGGCCAGCCGTCCGGCGAACGTGGACTTCCCCGAGCCGGCGTGGCCGTCGACGCCGACCAGCCGGACCGGGCCGCAGGACGGGGGGAGCCGGCGGAGCCGGGAGGCGAGGGCGTGGATGACGATTCCTGGAGGCGCTCATACGGACGGGCGGTCTGGCCCGTCCAGTGTAGTGAGGGGCCCGCACTCGCTGCCGGAACCACAGCTTCCCAGGTCATGCCAGTGGTCGAGACCAATATTGGTGGGCGTGGCACGGCCGGAAGTGCTGGCAGGAGCATGGCGCCTCATCCATAGTTGGCGCACAACCGTGCATCGGATCCGTCCCGAAGGACACCTGGGGGTCTTCCCACCCATGAGCAGAGCCGAACAGCCGTCCCGCAGAACCGTTCTCGCCGTCGCGGTCGCCGCCGCGGTGGCCGGCGGCACGGGCCCCGCGGCCGCAGCCGGCACCACGGCCGACGCGGATCACGACGAGCCCGCCCGACTGGTCGACAACCATGCCTGGACCACCTACGGCGACTGGCGCGCCGGCACCGCGAACGGCACCCGTGCCCTCGCCGGCCGGCGTCCCGGCGTGGTGATCAGCACTCCCGCGGGCACCACCGACTACACCGATCCGCACACCGGGACCACCGCCCCCTGGGAGTACGCGACCTGGACCTCCCCGGTGCACCGGCTCGCCGTGCCCTCGACCGAGGTGATCGCCTCCTGGAACGCCCATACCCCGGCCGGCACCTGGATCCAGATCGAGCTCCAGGGGACGTACTCCGACGGCACGGCCACCCCGTGGTACGTGATGGGCCGCTGGGCCGCCGGAGACGGGGACATCAGGCGGACCTCGGTCGACGACCAGAGCGACGACAAGAGCAGCATCTGGACCGACACCTTCGCGATCGACGCCCCGGCGACCGGGCTGCGTCTGGCGTCGTACCAGTTGCGGCTCACCCTGTACCGCAAGCCGGGCGCGAAGAACACCCCGACCGTGTGGCGCCTGGGCGCCATGGGCTCGGACGTCCCCGACCGCTTCACCGTCCCGGCCTCCACGCCGGGCGTCGCCCGCGAACTGATCGTCCCGCGCTACTCGCAGGAGATCCACAAGGGCCAGTACCCCGAGTACGACAACGGCGGTGAGGCCTGGTGCAGCCCCACCTCCTCGCAGATGATCATCGAGTACTGGGGCGGCAGGCTCACCAAGGAGCAACTGGCCTGGGTCGACCCGTCGTACGCCGACCCGCAGGTCTGCCACGCGGCCCGGTACACCTACGACTACCAGTACGCGGGCTGCGGCAACTGGCCCTTCAACGCGGCCTACGCGGCCACCTTCAAGGATCTTCAGGGCGTGGTCACCCGGCTCGGCTCGCTGACCGACCTGGAGACGCTGATCGCGGCCGGCATCCCGGCCATAACGTCCCAGTCGTTCCTCAAGGAGGAGCTCACCGGGGCCGGTTACGGAACCTCCGGTCACCTCATGACGGTGATCGGCTTCACCGCCGAGGGTGACGTGATCGCCAACGACCCGGCCTCGCCGAGCGACCAGGAGGTCCGGCGCGTCTACAAGCGGCGCGAGTGGGAGAACATCTGGCTGCGCACCAAGCGGTACAACGCCAGTGGCAAGGTCGTCTCCGGTACCGGGGGCGTCTGCTACCTGTACTTCCCCGCCTGCCCGACTCCGCGCCAGCGCAAGGCGCTGGAGGTGGTGGGCGTGCGCTGAGGTCCGGCACAGGGCCCCGGGGTGGCGGGGGCCCTGTGACCAAGCTCTCTGCCGCAAAAGCCCCTTTCGGTGGCAAGGTGGACGGACCGGTGGGGGGAGTCCACCCAGTCGTCCGAGAGCAGCGAGACACCATGACCGCACAGTCAGCCACCGCCGCCCGTACCCGCACCGGCGGCCCCCGCGACGACGGCCCGTCCGTCGTCGAACACCTCGCGGGCTGGGTCCTCGTCGCCGTCATCGCGATGCTCGTCACGCAACTCGGTCTGCTGTGATCTGACTCATCCGGCTGCTGTGACCTGACTCAAAGGCGACCTGACATACTGCGCTTGTCCCGCCACCAGCCCGAGACCAGGGTCGAAATTTGAATATCAGTGATCAGCGTGAAGCCGCCCGGCCGCGGGCCCGCGGCACCGAGCGCTCGGTTGCGCGCCGTGCCGAACTCATCGCCATCGGGCGGAAGTTGTTCGCGGACACCTCCTACGACGCGCTCTCCATGGACGACATCGCCAAGCAGGCGCATGTCGCCAAGGGGCTGATCTACTACTACTTCCAGTCCAAGCGGGGTTACTACCTGGCGATCATCCAGGACTCCGTCACCGACCTGGTCACCTACGCGGCGAGCGGCCTCAGGCTGGAAGAGGAAGTGGGGCAGGTGGAACACGTCCACCGCACCCTGGACAGCTATCTCCGGTACGCCGAGCACAACCAGGCCGCCTACCGCACGGTCGTCAGCGGCGGGGTCGGTTTCGACGCCGAGGTGCACGCGGTCCGGGACGGTGTACGCGAGGCGATCGTCGCGACCATCGCCCAGGGGGCGTACGGCCGTACCGACATCGCCCCGCTGGCCCGCATGGGACTGCTCGCCTGGGTGTGCAGCGTCGAGGGCGCCACCCTGGACTGGATCGACGGCCCGCCCCAGCTCTCCCGCGACACCCTGCGCGACCTCCTGGTGAAGGCCCTCGGCGGCTCCATGCGCGCCATCGAGGAGATGGACCCCAACTACCCCGCGCCCCGGCCCGCCCGCAGGGACGGCTGACGGCAAGGGGCGGAGGCTCGTGGTCCCCCGCCCCAAGTCCCGGTTCGGGTCGGCTAGTTGATCGCCTTGATCAGCTCACCGCCCGAGGTGTCACCGCTCAGCTCCCAGAAGAAGGTGCCGCCGAGGCCCTGCTGGTTCTTGTAGGTCATCTTCGTCGCGATGGTCGCGGGGGTGTCGTAACTCCACCAGTTGGTGCCGCACTTGGCGTACGCCGTGCCGCCGACCGTCCCCGTCGCCGGGCACTTGGACTTGAGCACCTTGTAGTCGTCGATGCCCTGTTCGTAGGTGCCCGCCGCCGGGCCCGTCGCGCTGCCACCGGGTGCCGACTGCGTGACCCCGGTCCAGCCGCGGCCGTAGAAGCCGATGCCGAGCAGCAGTTTCGAGGCCGGGATGCCGAGCCCCTTGAGCTTGGCGATCGTCGCCGAGGTGTAGAAGTTCGCCTTCGGGATGCCCGAGTAGCTGTTCAGCGCCGAGTGCGGGGCCGTCGGTCCCGAGGCGTCCCAGGCGCCGAAGTAGTCGTACGTCATCGGGTTGTACCAGTCGACGTACTGTGCCGCGCCCGCGTAGTTCGCCGCGTCGATCTTGCCGCCCGCCGTGGCGTCGGCGGTGATCGCGGCGGTGACCAGCGAGCCGCTGCCGAACTTCGCGCGCAGCGCCGCCATCAGGTTCTTGAACGCCTCCCGGCCGCTGGTGTCACAGGTGTTGCCGCACGCGTTCGGGTACTCCCAGTCGATGTCGATGCCGTCGAAGACGTCGGCCCACTTGGAGTTCTCGACCAGGTCGTAGCAGGACTGCGCGAACGCGGCGGGGTTGCGGGCGGCCTCGCCGAAGCCGCTCGACCAGGTCCAGCCGCCGAACGACCAGATGACCTTCAGCCCCGGGTGCTTCTTCTTCAGCTCCCGGAGCTGGTTGAAGTTGCCCCGCAGCGGCTGGTCCCAGGTGTCGGCCACGCCGTCCACCGACTCGGCCGCGGTGTAGGTCCGGTCGGTCGCCGCGTAGGCGTCGCCCATCGCGCACTTGCCGCCGGTGACGTTGCCGAAGGCGTAGTTGATGTGCGTCAGCCTCGCCGCCGAGCCGGAGGTCTCGATGTTCTTGACGTAGTACTTGCGGTCGTAGGTGCCCCATTCGGTGAAGTAGCCGACGACCTTGGAGCCGGCCGCCCTCGGTGTCGCCTCGCGGGCGGCCGCGGTCGCGCTGCTCGCGCCGGCCAGCAGGCCCGCGCCGAGGACCGCGCAGCACGCGGCGGAGATCAGCGCCCGGAACCGGGCGCGCTGGGGGAGGTGCATCGGTGTCTCCTCGTGGGGGAGAGGGGAACGCCAGGGGATTGGCATGAACGCGGTAAAGCGTTGCCGGAACAGTAGGAGGACTAGACCACCGCGTCAATGGTTCGGACCAATTCCGGCACGCTCGCGCGGCCGCTTGTCGGTGCCCTGGGCTATCTTGAAGTAAGCGGTCGTTAACCAGTGACCAGGGGTCCCCGATCGGGCATACTCACAGGGCGCAGCCGCTGGTCAGCAGCTTCCGTGACCCGGGAGACGCGAGCAGCGACAGGCGTCCAGTGAGACCGGCGGAGCCGCCCCACCCCACGGCGTGCGTCCGCCAGCGCCCTACAGGGAGGAGAGCGTCGCCATGCCCGACCGCGCCCCGCAGCCGGTGGACCGGCAACTGCCCACGGACGAGGCCCGGGAACTGATCTCGCTCGTCCGCGACATCGCGCAGGCCGAGATCGTCCCGAAGGCGGCCGAGGAGGAGGACGCCGGGCACTTCCCGCGCGAGATCTTCACCCTGCTCTCCCGGACCGGACTGCTCGGTCTGCCCTACGACTCGGAACACGGCGGCGCCGACCAGCCGTACGAGGTCTACCTCCAGGTCCTCGAAGAGCTCGCCGCGGCCCGCCTCACCGTCGGCCTCGGCGTCAGTGTGCACACTCTCGCCTCCTACGCGGTGGCCACCTACGGCACCAAGCAGCAGCAGGTCGAACACCTGCCCGCGATGCTCGGCGGCGGGCTTGTCGGGGCTTACTGCCTCTCGGAGCCGTCCTCCGGATCCGACGCGGCCTCGCTGCGCACCAGAGCGGTCCGGGACGGCGACGACTGGGTGATCAACGGCACCAAGGCCTGGATCACCCACGGCGGGATCGCGGACTTCTACACCGTCATGGCGCGCACCGGCGAGGAGGGCCCGCGCGGGATCACCGCGTTCCTGGTCCCCGCCGACGCGGACGGCGTCAGTGCTGCCGCGCCGGAGAGGAAGATGGGCATGAAGGGCTCGCCCACCGCCCAGGTGCACTTCGACGGCGTACGGGTCCCCGATGCGCGGCGCGTCGGCGACGAGGGCCAGGGCTTCGCGATCGCCCTGTCCGCCCTGGACTCGGGACGGCTCGGCATCGCGGCCTGTGCGATCGGGCTGGCCCAGGCGGCCCTCGACGAGGCGGTCGGCTACGCGACCGGGCGACAGCAGTTCGGGCGGCCGATCGCGGACTTCCAGGGGCTGCGCTTCATGCTCGCCGACATGGCGACCCAGATCGAGGCCGGCCGGGCGCTGTACCTAGCGGCGGCGCGGTTGCGGGACGCCGGGCGGCCCTTCGCCAAGCAGGCGGCCATGGCGAAACTGCACTGCACCGACACCGCGATGAAGGTCACCACCGACGCCGTCCAGGTCCTCGGCGGCTACGGCTACACCGCCGACTTCCCGGCCGAGCGGTACATGCGCGAGGCCAAGGTCCTTCAGATCGTCGAGGGCACCAACCAGATCCAGCGGATGGTCATCGCCCGTCACCTGGCGGGTCCTGAGACGCGCTGAACTGCCCCGGCCTGACCTGCGGCGCCGCGAGCCGGGCCCACTCCGGGTCGTGGCGCCCCGGCAGGGTGCGGCCGCCGACGGCCCAGGTCCGCATCAGATCGCGGTAGATGGGCGGGTCCTGAGGCGGCGGCGGAGCGGGCCGGTAGGAAGGGGGAACCGATTCGGCGACCGGCGCGTAGGCAAGGGTCATGCCGGGGCAACGCGACACCCCGCGACCTGGTCACCGCTCCCCGCAATCGAGCGTGAGTTCACCGGCGTCCGGCCGAACATCTGGCCACCGACGCCTCCCTGACGTACCGTCAGCCCCCACTCAGGCAGGGAGGTTGACCGTGACCGACGACCGCCCGGTACCGCTCGACGAGTACCCCGTGCACCAGGTCCCCCTGTCCATGAAGTACGTGGCGACGGGCGACCGCAACGCCTACGACCGCTGCATCTTCCACGTCCTCGACCACGAGGGACAGGCCCTGCTGATCCTCGGGCTCGGGGTGTACCCCAACCTCGGGGTCATAGACGCCTACGCCACCCTGCGCCTCGGCGACACCCTGCACGCGGTGCGCGCCTCGGACGCCCTGCGGGACGACGCCCGGACCGACCTGGGCGTGGGCCCGCTGCGCATCCTCGTCGAACGCCCGCTGCGCGACTTCGTGGTGAGCTGCGAGGCCGCCCCGGACGACCCGGACGGACTGTCGTACGAGATCACCTGGACCGCCGACTTCCCCGCCCTGTGGGAACCGCACCACCTCCAGCGGCGGGGCGGCCGGCTCACCCTGGAGGGACGGCGGTTCGTGCAGGCCGGGCACTGCGACGGGTGGATCCGGGTGGCCGGGCGCGAGATCCGGGTCCAGGGCTGGACCGGGACCCGCGACCGCAGCTGGGGCGTGCGCCCCGTGCCGGGGGAGGAGGGCGGCCGGTTCGCCGAGGAGCATCCGACCGAGGGCTTCCACTGGATCTGGTGCCCCGTCCGCTTCGAGGACCGGTTCCTCATGGTGATCGTCCAGGAGGACGCCGACGGCCACCGCTCGCTGAACGACGCGACCCTCGTCCGCCCCGGCCACCGGGACCGCCAACTCGGCTGGCCACAGGCCGAGATCACCTACCGAGCCGGTACTCGCCACCCCGAACGCGCCCTCGTCCACCTCGGTGACGTCCGCAAGCCCATGGAGCTGGAGGTGGAGGTCCTCACCTCCTCACCCCTCGCCCTCGGCGCCGGCTATCCGCCTGCGGACGACTGGCAGCACGGCACCTGGCAGGGCCGCGACTGGACCGACCGCCGCACCTACGACCTCTCGCGGGAGCACCCCCTGGCCGCGTTCGGCGTCACCGACCACGCGGCCCGCTTCCGTCTGGACGGCAGGGTCGGCCACGGCATCTTCGAACACGGCTCGTTCGGCCGCCACGACCCGAGCGGCTTCACCGGATTCGACTCCGCCGCACCGTAAGGCGACTCCGCCGCACCGTAAGGCGACTCCGTCGCACCGTAATGCGACTCCGCCGCACCGTAAGGGGACGAGCTCATGGCCACGGCACCCCGCCCGCGCACCACCACCCGCGACCCCGAGGAACTCGCCGGCCGCCTCACCGCCTGGCTCGGCGCCCGTCTCCCCGGAGCCAGGGCGACGGACATCACCGTCCCCGCCTCGAACGGCATGTCCAGCGAGACCCTGCTCTTCACCGTCGAACATCCCGCACCGCCCCTGCGGGAGTGCGCGCTCAGGCTGGCGGCGGACCCGTCGGCGTACACGGTCTTCCCGGTGTACGACATGGTCCGCCAGTACCGCACGATGCGGACGGTGGCGGAGTTCTCCGACCTCCCGGTGCCGAGGGTGCAGTGGTTGGAGGAGGACCCCGGCCCACTGGGAGCGCCCTTCTTCGTCATGGAGCGCGTGGCAGGACGCGTTCCGCCGGACGTCATGCTCTACACCTACGAGGGCAACTGGCTGCACTCCGCGAGCGACGCCGAACGCGCACACCTGGAGGCTGCATCAGTAGGTCTGCTGGCGCGCCTGCACGACCAAGTCCCTCTGAAGGAGGTCGAGTTCCTGGCTCTGCCCGGCCAGGGTGACGCACTGCGCCGACACGTCACCGCCCAACGCGCCTACTACGACTGGGTGGTGACCGGTCTCGCCCGCTCACCCCTCATCGAGCGGTCCTTCGACCGGCTGGAGGAGATCTGGCCGCGCGACCCGGGTCCGGCCGTCCTCAACTGGGGCGACGCACGCATCGGGAACGTCGTCTACGACGGCTTCGACCCCGTCGCCGTACTGGACTGGGAGATGGCGGCCCTGGCCCCGCGTGAGGTCGACCTCGGCTGGACGGTCTACCTGCACCGCTTCTTCCAGGACCTCACGGTCGGCTTCGGGCAGCGCGGGCTGCCCGACATCCTGCGCCGCGACCGGATCGAGGCCCGCTACGCCGAACTCACCGGCCACACGCCGCGCGACATGGACTTCTTCACCCTGTACGCGGCGCTGCGGCACGCGATCGTCATGCTGAGGATCGCCTACCGCCAGGTGCACTTCGGCGAGGTGGTCGTACCGGACGATCCCGACACGCTGATCCTGCACCACGGCAGTCTGCGAGCCATGGTGCAGGGCGACTACTGGGGCTGAGCGAAGCGGCTCAGGCGGCCTGGCGGCGGATCACCGGCACCCGCATGGGGCGCGAACCGGGGCCGCCCACGTGCGAGAACGGCTGGGTCCGCCAGTCGAGACCCTGAGGGAGCGTCAGCAGCAGGGCCGTGTCCTGCTCCTGGGGCTCCGCGGACTCGTCCGCCGAGCCGGCCTCGGCGGCCCGGCGACCCGTGCCGGCACACACCGTCAGGCCGAAGGGGTTCCACGGCGAGGCGCACAGCGCGTGTTCCGGCAGCACCTCCTCGTCCGCGAGGAGCGCGATGGGCTGCGCGCAGTCCGGGCAGATCACCCGGTACATCTCGAAGGTGTCGTACGCGTCGAACTCGTCGTCCAGGGCGTCGAGTTCGACGCCCTCCGGCTCGGGCTCGACGACTGCCAGGCGCTTGGGCGCGGTACGACCAGGACGCTTAAGACTCTGCATTGGGTTCTCCCCCTCGGGCTGGGCCGTGAAGGCACTGCGGCCTCGACCACAGCAAGCACTTCCCGTCCGGTCACGGAGGTAATCACGAGAACATCACGGAGGCTCCCGCAGGGGTGTGGCCTTCGTCACATGCCGCTCGCAGGTGCCCGTGGCGGTCGCTTTGTCCCCCCGGACGGCGCACCGGCGGCGCCCGCTCACATCACGAACCGGGCATGACCTGGGCCGCTCAGGTATCCGAGGAGATCAGGCGCACTGTAGGTTCTAGCGCCATGGAGGAGCTGGACCGACAAATCGTGCAGCTGCTCGTCAAGGACGGGCGGATGAGTTACACAGACCTGGGCAAGGCCACGGGCCTGTCCACGTCGGCCGTGCACCAGCGGGTGCGACGGCTGGAGCAGCGCGGTGTCATCCGCGGGTATGCCGCGGTGGTCGACCCGGAGGCGGTGGGCCTGCCCATGACGGCCTTCATCTCGGTGAAACCCTTCGACCCCAGTGCCCCCGACGACATCGCGGAACGCCTGGCGGGCGTTCCCGAGATCGAGGCGTGCCACAGCGTGGCGGGCGACGAGAACTACATCCTGAAGGTCCGGGTGGCCACTCCGCACGAGCTGGAGGAGCTGCTGGCACGGCTGAGGACCCTGGCGGGCGTCTCGACCCGCACCACGGTGGTGCTGTCGACCCCGTACGAGGCGCGTCCGCCGAGGATCTGATCCGGCGGCCCGCGCCCGTACGGCGGGACGGCCCCTGAAACACTGTCCTCATGAGTGAACAGCAGACGGTGCTCCTGCGCCGAGGCGAGGTCCACAGCCCCGCCGACCCCTTCGCCACCGCGATGGTCGTCGAGCGTGGACAGGTGGCGTGGGTCGGATCGGAAGGCGCCGCCGACGCCTTCGCCGACGGAGTCGACGAGGTCGTGGACCTGGACGGCGCGCTGGTCACCCCCGCGTTCACCGACGCACATGTGCACACCACCGCGACGGGCCTCGCCCTCACCGGCCTCGACCTCTCCGACGCCCCCTCCCTGGCCGCGGCTCTGGAGCTCGTACGCGACTTCGCGACCGCCCGCCCGGACGACCGCGTCCTCCTCGGTCACGGCTGGGACGCGGCCCGCTGGCCGGGTGGCCGCCCGCCCACGCGCGCCGAGCTGGACGAGGCCACCGGCGGTCGCCCGCTGTACCTGAGCCGCATCGACGTCCACTCGGCGGTGGTGACGACGGCACTTCTCGACATGACGGCCGTGGGGCACCCGGACGGCCCTCTCACCGCCGACGCCCATCACGCCGTACGCGCGACGGCTCTCGCCTCCGTCTCCCCGGCCCAGCGCACGGAAGCGCAGCGCGCCGCGCTCGCCCACGCGGCCTCCCTCGGCATCGGGACCGTTCACGAATGCGCAGGACCGGAGATCTCCTCGGAGGAGGACTTCACCGGGCTCCTGCGGCTCGCGGGCGGCGAACCCGGTCCACGTGTCGTCGGCTACTGGGCCGAGCGGGACGTCGACAAGGCGCGCGAGCTCGGCGCGGTCGGCGCCGCCGGCGACCTCTTCGTGGACGGCGCCCTCGGCTCCCACACCGCGTGCCTGCACGAGCCGTACGCCGACGCCGACCACACCGGTATCGCCTACCTGGACGCCGACGCCGTGGCCGCCCATGTCGCCGCCTGCACCGAGGCGGGCCTCCAGGCCGGTTTCCACGCCATCGGGGACGCGGCCGTGACCGCCGTGGTCGAGGGGGTCCGCGTCGCCGCGGAGAAGCTCGGCCTCGCCCGTGTCCGTGCCGCCCGGCACCGCGTCGAGCACGCCGAACTGCTCACCCCGGAGGCCGTCGCCGCCTTCGCCGAACTCGGTCTCACCGCCTCCGTGCAGCCCGCCTTCGACGCCCTGTGGGGCGGCGAGGAGGGCATGTACGCCCGCCGCCTGGGCCGGGAGCGGGCGAGCTGTCTGAACCCCTTCGCGGCCCTCCTGCGCGCCGGTGTCCCGCTCGCCTTCGGCTCCGACAGCCCGGTGACCCCCCTCGACCCGTGGGGCACGGTCCGTGCGGCCGCCTTCCACCACACCCCCGACCACCGGGTCTCGGTGCGCGCCGCCTTCACCGCGCACACCCGCGGCGGCTGGCGGGCGATCGGCCGGGACGACGCCGGCGTCCTGGTGCCCGGCGCCCCCGCGGACTACGCGGTGTGGCGCACCGACGAACTGGTCGTCCAGGCCCCCGACGACCGCGTGGCCCGCTGGTCCACCGACCCGCGCTCCGGCACTCCCGGCCTGCCCGACCTGACGCCGGGCCGTGACCTGCCCGTCTGTCTGCGCACGGTGGTCGGCGGACGGACGGTTTTCGTACGGCCGGGCGAGTGATCTCCAGGGGTGGCAAGGAACCGCTCACCCGTCCCCACCCTGTCGCGCGACCTGCGCATCCTCCCCACTGACCAGGGCATTGACGACGGAGCCGCAGGTCAAACGGCTGTTGACAGGCGACGGCAGGGGGCCGGTAGGTTCGGCCGGGTCCACCACCGGACGCCCGACCGCGGAACCTCCGCCCAGTCGTCGCAGCGCCGCTGGGTCAGGGACGGTGTGCCGCACCGGGGCACCGCCACTGGGAGCCAGGCTCAGCGCTCGCGCCACGGCGAGGGAACGTTCCGTCCGGCCGGGAAGGTGTGACCCGGGTGGGGCCCGGACGTTCAGTAGACAACGGCTTTCGGTCGACCCGCAGCCAGCGGGCCCCAGGTCGGCCCGAAGGGCGCCGGGCCCCCATCCGCAGTGCGGCGGCCGCCGTCGGTGGGGGGTCACATTTCGCCACAGGGGCCGAAAATCGTACTCTTACCCCGCTCTTGTGGAAACGACACCAGCATACGAACGCCTTGTCACGTCATCGCAGGCCGTGAGCACTATGGTGGACGCCTGCGCAATGACTCGAAGGGGCAGCAGTGAACGACGGTGACGGGGCCCGCACGGCCCAGGAGAGACGGTTCGGCCCGCTCGGCACCGCCTTGGTGATCATCCCGACCTACAACGAGGCGGAGAACGTCAAGTCGATCGTCGGCCGGGTGCGGGCGGCCGTCCCCGACGCCCACGTCCTCGTGGCCGACGACAACAGCCCCGACGGCACCGGCAAGCTCGCCGACGAACTCGCCGTCGAGGACGACCAGGTCCACGTCCTGCACCGCAAGGGCAAGGAAGGGCTCGGCGCCGCCTACCTTGCGGGCTTCCGCTGGGGTCTGGAGCACGGCTACGGCGTCCTGGTCGAGATGGACGCCGACGGCTCCCACCAGCCCGAGGAGCTGCCCCGGCTGCTGACCGCCCTCAAGAACGCCGACCTGGTGCTCGGCTCGCGCTGGGTGCCCGGCGGCCGGGTCGTGAACTGGCCCAAGTCCCGCGAGGTCATCTCCCGGGGCGGCAGCTTCTACTCCCGCGTGGCCCTCGACCTGCCCCTGCGGGACATCACCGGCGGCTACCGCGCGTTCCGTCGCGAGACCCTCGAAGGCCTCGGCCTGGAGAACGTCGCCTCGCAGGGCTACTGCTTCCAGGTCGACCTGGCCCGCCGTGCGGTCAAGGCGGGCTTCCAGGTCGTGGAGGTGCCGATCACCTTCGTCGAGCGCGAACTCGGCGACTCCAAGATGAGTCGCGACATCCTGGTGGAGGCCCTGTGGCGGGTCACCACCTGGGGCGTGGGCGAGCGGATCGGCCGGATCACCGCGCGGGGCAAGCGCCCGCAGGCGTAGCCCCAGGGCCTGCTGGACGCAAAGGGCCGCGGGTCCACAGATCCGGCTGATCGTCCCCTTATGCCGTGCTGAGCCGTGCCCAGGCACACTGGACGTATGACGACAGGCGCTTCGACCCCCACGTACCCGGCCCGGCCCCGCCGTTCCCGTGTCCGCACCTTCCTGCCGCTGGGCGTCGCCGCCTGGCTGGTGCTGGAGATCTGGCTGCTGACCCTGGTCGCGGGCGCGGCGAGCGGGTTCGCGGTGTTCCTGCTCCTGGTCGCCGGCTTCGTGCTCGGCTCGGTGGTGATCAAGCGCGCCGGCCGCCGCGCCTTCCGGAACCTGAACGAGGCGCTCCAGCGGGGTGGCGCCCCGTCGGACTCGGACAGCGGTGGCAACGGCCTGATGATGCTGGGCGGCCTGCTCCTGATGATCCCGGGCCTGATCTCCGACGCGGTGGGCCTGCTCCTGCTGGTCCCGCCGGTCCAGAAGGCCGTCGGCCGCTATGCCGAGCGCACCTTCGACCGCAAGCTCCGCACCGCCGCGCAGGGCAGCCTGGGCGACGCCTTCCAGCAGGCCCGCATGCACCGCCCCGACGGCAAGGTGGTCCAGGGCGAGGTCATCCGCGACGTGCAGGACCGACCGGAGGACACCCCGGAGGACCGCAGGCCGCCTCTCACCCGCTGACAGCGCAAAACCGCGGGCGCCGTACGTGAATCTCACGTACGGCGCCCGCGGTTCTACACGTGCACTTGTGCTGCTATGCGGCCCAGTCCCCGCGGGGACTACGCCGACTTGCGGCTGTCCCGGGGATGAACGGCGATGTTCATCGCCCCGGATCGCAGAACCGCCAGACGCTCCTCGAGGACCTCTTCGAGCTCCTCGCGGGTGCGTCGCTCCATCAGCATGTCCCAATGGGTACGCGCGGGCTTGGCCTTCTTTTCCTCAGGGCCGTCGCCGTCGACCAGGAGTGCCTGGGCCCCGCAGACCTTGCACTCCCACTCCGGCGGGATCTCCGCCTCGACCGAGAAGGGCATCTCGAAGCGATGCCCCTTCTCGCATGCGTACTCCACGGCCTGGCGCGGGGCCAGGTCGATGCCGCGGTCCGTCTCGTAGCTGGTCACCACGAGGCGCGTGCCGCGAAGAGCTCGCTCACTCATGAATCGTGCCTCCCGGGCTTGTCGCCCACAGGACAGGTGTCGCTGTCGTCGTCATACCGGTCAACGTCCGGTCGGCGGTAAAGATTCCCGTTCCGGGTCCCGTCCCGGGCAATGCGTCGCCGTCGTAGCCGCCCCTTGTTGTACCCACCAGCGCCCGGTTTGTCACATCTGCTAGCAGATGTCACCCAGCGTTTCAGCATCTTTGACGCGCAGTAACGGTACGCCTGGCAGGCCAAACGCGTACACTACAGCGCTTTGGTGTTGAACGCTAAATCCTTTCGGGTACGGGATTGCCCGCGTCGCTGATCGCCTGCCGTACCGGAACCCTCGCGAGCAGGGCGAATCCGATGACGAAGAAGGCCACCAGGGAGATGATCGCGTCCCGGTAGCTTCCCGTCAGCTGGTAGGTGATCCCGAACAGCAGCGGTCCCAGCCAGCTCATGCCCCGGTCGCTCATCTCGTACGCCGAGAAGTACTCGGCCTCCTTGCCGGGCGGGACGAGATGGGAGAACAGGGAGCGGGACAGGGCCTGGCTGCCGCCGAGCACCAGCCCGATCCCGGACGCCAGGACGAAGAACCACACGGGCGCGCCGGCCGGCAGGAAGAACCCGGCCGCGAGGATCACCGCCCAGGCCACCAGCGAGCCGAGGATCGTGCGCTTGGCCCCGTGGGTCCGTGCGAGCCGGCCCAGCGCCAGCGCCCCCGCCACCGCGAGCACCTGGACCAGGAGCACGGCCGCGATGAGGGTCGACTGGCCGAGACGCAGCTCCTCCGAGCCGTAGACCGACGCCTGGGAGATGACGGTCTGGATGCCGTCGTTGTAGATCAGGTACGCCAGCAGGAAGGCGAGCGTGAGCGGGTGGCGGCGCATGCCGCGGACGGTGGCGGCGAGCTGCCGGAAGCCCGGGGCCGTGGGCTCCCTCGTCTCCCCGGCGGCAGACCTGCGGTCCCGCAGCCGGCGTAGCGGAATCAGCGCGAAGGCGCCCCACCACAGCCCGGCCGAGGCCAGGCAGATGCGGACCGCGGCGCTCTCGGAGAGGCCGAAGGACGCGTGGCCCATGTACAGGACGAGGTTCGCGACCAGGACCAGGGCGCCCGCCGCGTAGCCGAAGGCCCAGCCCTTGGAGGAGACCGCGTCGCGCTCCTCGGGCGTGGCGATCTGCGGGAGGTAGGAGTTGTAGAGCATCATCCCCACGGACTGCGCCGCGTTCGCGACGACCAGGAGGAAGCCACCGAGCAGATAGCGGTCGCCGCCGAGGAAGAACATGCCGGTCGTGGCCACGGCCCCGGTGCAGGCGGCGGCCGCGAGCAGCGGCTTCTTACGGCCGCTCCTGTCGGCGGCGGCGCCCACCAGGGGCATCACGAGCACGGCCACGATCACCGAGAGGGACACCGAGTAGGCGAAGAAGGAGCCCGCCCGCACCGGGATGCCCAGCGGATGGACGTAACCGTCCGCGTCCGCCGCGTTCTTGGCGACCGACGTCAGATACGGGCCGAGGAACACGGTGAGGACGCTCGTCGAGTAGACGGAGCACGCCCAGTCGTAGAAGTACCAGCCGCGCTGCTCGCGCCGCCGTTCGGCGGCCTCGTCGGCCGAACCCGCCCGCACGGTGTCGGTGCCCACCCGTGCCCTCGCTTCCCGGTGGTGCATGCGCGGGCCGGTGCCGGGACGGGTCAGACCCAGGTGCCCCGGTCCTCCATGACCTTGCGCAGAGTGTCGATGTGATCGGTCATGATGCCATCGACTCCCAGGTCAAGGAGCCGGTGCATGCGATCCGGTTCGTTGACGGTCCACACGTGCACCTGGAGCCCGTGTGCGTGGGCGGCGCGCACGAAGCGTTGGTCGACCACCGGGATGCCGGACTGGGCCTCGGGCACCTGGGCGGCGACGGCCGAGCGGCGCAGCGCCGCGGGCATTCCCCAGGAGCGCAGCCGCAGATTGAGCACGCCTCTCGTGCCGTACGAAGTCGCCAGGCGCGGCCCGGCCAGTCGCTGGGCGCGCATCACGCGCGCCTCGGAGAAGGAGCCGACGCAGATCCGGTCCCAGGTGTCGGTGCGCTCGGCGAGCTCCAGGAGTGGCAGGAGGGCCGGCTCGGCCTTGACGTCGATGTTCCAGCGGGCCTCGGGGAAGGTTTCCAGGAGCTCCTCGAAGAGCGGCACCGGCTCCTTGCCCGCCACGCGCGCGTGCCGTACGTCGGCCCATGGCAGGTCCGCTATCCGGCCCGCGCCGTCGGTCACCCGGTCCAGCGTGGCGTCGTGGAAGGCGACCAGCCTGCCGTCGGCGGTGGCGTGGACGTCGGTCTCCAGATAGCGGTAGCCGGCCTCGACCGCCTGCCGGAACTGGAAGACGGTGTTCTCCAGACCGTCCGCCGCCCCGCCCCGGTGAGCGAAGGGGATCGGGCCGGGATGGTCGAGGTAGGGGTGGCGTATCCGCGGGGTCACGGTCGCAGTATCGCTCCCCGTGGTTGCCCGGCGGCAACGACCGTGCTGCCGTCGGATGCCGGGGACACGGCGAACACCCGCAGGAAGAGCTGGGCGAGCGGGCCGATGGACACTGCGTAGAGGACGGTGCCGACGCCGATGGTGCCGCCGAGGGCGAACCCGGTGACCACGACCGCCATTTCGATCCCGGTCCGCAGCAGCCGGATCGAGCGCCCCGTGCGCCGGTGCAGCCCCGTCATCAGACCGTCCCTCGGCCCCGGGCCGAAGCGGGCCGCGATGTAGAGGCCGGTGGCCACCCCGTTGAGCAGGATGCCGGCCAGCAGGACAGGTGTCCGTACGGCGAGACCGTGCACGTCGGGGACGGCGGCCAGGGTGGCGTCCATGGCGATGCCGACCACGAAGACGTTGGAGACGGTGCCGAGCCCCGGCCGCTGGCGCAGCGGGATCCACAGCAGCAGCACCGCCGCGCCCACGATGATCGACACGACCCCGATGGACACACCGGTGAGCTCGGCGAGGCCCTGGTGCAGCACGCCCCAGGGCTCCAGGCCCAGGCCCGCCTCGACGAGCAGCGCGGAGCTGGCCCCGTAGAGGGCGAGTCCGACGTACAGCTGGATCAACCGTCGCCCGAGACGGCTCTGTGCGGACAAGGCGGGTTCCCCCTGATCGTGGACTGAATGCGAGGTGGTGCGGGTGGCCTGACACATGACACCCTGTGGCTTGGGATGACAAGCCATCCATGGCCAATTCGGGGAAGGTGGACTGATTTCAATGGCGCAGTGGACCTCGGCGGTGGGTGCCGCGCAGCTCGCCCGGCTCCTCAACTCCCAGCAGGACCGCCCGGCGGGCGCCGCCACGCGCCGCCCGCCGGCCTACCGCGCCCTCGCCGACGGCATCCGCCTGCTGGTCCTGGAGGGCCGGGTCCCGGTGGCCGCCCGGCTGCCCGCCGAACGCGAGCTGGCCCTCTCCCTGTCCGTCAGCCGTACGACGGTCGCGGCGGCGTACGAGGCGCTGCGGACCGAGGGGTTCCTGGAGTCCCGGCGCGGCGCGGGCAGCTGGACCGCCGTCCCGGCCGGGAACCCGCTTCCCGCCCGCGGCCTGGAACCCCTCCCGCCCGAGACCCTCGGTTCGATGATCGACCTGGGCTGTGCGGCCCTGCCCGCCCCCGAGCCCTGGCTGACCCGTGCGGTGCAGGGCGCCCTGGAGGAGCTGCCGCCGTACGCCCACACCCACGGCGACTACCCGGCGGGGCTTCCCGCCCTGCGCGCGATGATCGCCGAGCGCTACACCGCGCGCGGGATCCCGACCATGCCCGAGCAGATCATGGTCACCACGGGTGCGATGGGCGCGATCGACGCCATCTGTCATCTGTTCGGCGGACGCGGCGAGCGCATCGCGGTCGAGTCCCCCTCCTACGCCAACATCCTCCAGCTGATGAGGGAGGCGGGCGCCCGGCTGGTGCCCGTCGCGATGGCGGAGGGGCTCACCGGCTGGGACATGGACCGCTGGCGCCAGGTCCTGCGGGACGCGGCACCCCGGATCGCCTATGTCGTCGCCGACTTCCACAATCCGACCGGTGCGCTGGCCGACGAGGACCAGCGGCGCCGGCTGGTGGAGGCGGCGCGGTCCGCGGGAACCGTGCTGGTGGCCGACGAGACGATGACGGAGCTGTGGCTCGACGACGTCTCGATGCCGCGCCCGGTGTGCGCCTTCGACCCGGCCGGTTCCACCGTGGTCACCGTCGGCTCGGCCAGCAAGGCGTTCTGGGCGGGGATGCGCATCGGCTGGGTACGGGCGGCACCGGACGTCATCCGCAGCCTGGTCGCCGCGCGGGCCTACGCCGACCTCGGGACGCCGGTCCTCGAACAGCTGGCCGTGAACTGGCTGTTCAGCACCGGGGGCTGGGAGCACGCCGTGGAGCTGCGCCGAGGCCAGGCCCGGGAGAACCGGGACGCGCTGGTGGCGGCGGTGCGCAAGGAGCTCCCGTCCTGGGAGTTCGAGGTCCCGCAGGGCGGACTGACGCTGTGGGTGCGGGCCGGCGGACTGTCCGGCTCGCGGCTGGCGGAGGTGGGGGAGCGGGTCGGGGTCCGGGTGCCCTCCGGTCCGCGCTTCGGGGTCGACGGGGCTTTCGAGGGGTATGTGCGCCTGCCGTTCACCGTGGGAGGCGCGCTGGCCGAGGAGGCGGCGACACGGCTGGCCGCGGCGGCCAGGGTGGTGGAGAGCGGCGGCTCGGGCGGCGGGGAGTCACCGCGCACCTTCGTGGCGTGAGAAGGCCGACTGGACCCACCCAGGGGCGCGGGGCTGTGCTGAATGTGCGGCTACCGCCGCGTGGGCGCGACCAGCCCCCACCGGCCGGCAGGCGCAGGACCGGCCGTCACCCCTACGGCGCTTCCGCGACCACCGCTTCCGAAGCAACCGCTTCCGCGGCCACCGCGTCCGACGGAACCGTCTCCCCGTCGGCCGGAGTCGTCCGTTCCGGCAGCAGCGCCAGGACGGCCTGCCGGTCCGCCTCGCTCGTCGCGTCGTCGTAGGGATCCGGGGTCGCGGGAACCTGGAGCCGGTGCACGGGCCCCGTCCCGAGGCGGGCGTACCCCCGCCCGGGCGGCACCTGTGCCACGGGAGTCGTGTGCGGCGGCACCCCCAGCACGGCCTCCAGCTGCTCCGCGGTCGCGGGCCCCAGCACGACCCGCGCGCGCGTGTGCTGCCGTACCGGATCGCTCAGCGCCTCCGCGCTGTCGAACTGATCGGCCACCACCACCGTGACGTTCGCCGCACGGCCGTGCCGCAGGGGGACCTGGAGCAGGGACTGCGGATCCTTGCGGCCGTCCGCGGCGGCGAGGTGGGTGAAGGCTGTGGGACGGTCGAGCAGTACCCACAGGGGGCGCTTGGTGTCGTCCGGTGCGGGCCGGCCCGCCTGCCGGGCGCTGTTGACGGCGATCAGACGGCGCTCGGTCTCGGTCGCCGCCCATTCCAGGCTCGCCAGCGCCCCCGCAAGACCGCACTCGACCGCGAGGACGCCGTCCCGCCCGGTCAGGCACGCGTACTCGCCGGTGCCGCCGCCCTCGACGATGACGACGTCGCCGTACTGAAGGGCCTGGAGCGCGATCGAGCGCAGCAGGGTCGAGGTGCCGCTGCCCGGCTGGCCCATGACCAGCAGATGCGGCTCGGTGGAGCGGATGCCGGTGCGCCAGACGACCGGCGGGACGTCGAGCTGCCCGTCGCCGTAGCCGAGCGGGAGCGTGCGCTGGACCTGGGTGGGGTCGGTGAAGCCGAGGACCGTCTCGCCCGGGGCGGTGACGAACCGCTGGGCGGCGATGTCGGTGGGGAGCGGGGCGAGGACGGTCACGGTGAGTTCGTTGCCCTCCTCGTCCCAGGCGAAGTGGTACTCGCGGCCGCGGCCCGACTTGGCGTGCAGCAGCTGCTCGATGCGAGCCCGGGACTCTGCCTCGCCGTCGGTGAAGTAAGCGGGGTAGCGGACGAGAAGATGCGTGATGCGGCCGGTGGCGTCGAAGTCGTAGGCGGGGAAGGCCTTCTCCCACTCGCCGCCGTGCGTGTACAGCGGGTCCGGGTCCTCGGCGGCCGAGAAGTACGGGACGAGCGCTTCGTACAGCGACTGGAGGCGCTGGGTCTGCGACTCGTCGGGGCCTTCCGGCTCCGGGGACTTTCGCTCCCGGCCGTGCCAGGCCGCCGCCGCCATCAGGCTGATGACGGCGAGCAGCGGGCCGTACGGGACGAGCGCGACGACCAGGACCACCGAGGCCACCAGGAACAGCAGCGGCCCGCGTCTGTCCTTGGGGGTCTCGGCCCATCTGCGCCGTCCGGCCGAGGCCAGCCGGCGCAGACCGCGGGTGATCGTGATCAGCGGGTGGAGGACGTCGGTGGCGCTGTCGGCCGCCGTCCGGGCCAGCTCCCGGCTCCGGGCGATCTGCGCGCTGCCTGTGCTCAGGATGCGGGGGAGGGGGCGGCGGGCCACGGCTGTCTCCTGTAGGTGCGTACGGACGGGAGTGACGACGTCAGAACTTGATGCCGCCGAGGAGGCTCGCCAGGCTCTCGCCGCCGGCCTTGATGCTCGGGGCGATGGCCGTGCTGGCCAGGTAGAACCCGAACAGCGCCGAGATCAGGGCGTGGGAGGCCTTGAGTCCGTCCTTGCGGAAGAAGATGAAGACGACGATGCCGAGCAGTACGACACCGGAGATGGAGAGGATCATGTGAGTGCTCCTGGTTCGTGGGGACAGTCACCATGAGTACTTCCAGCATCACAGCATGTATCCATACGACAAAAGGTGCAAATGGGTGAAATTCTTTTGATTTCACCGGGTTGGCGGAGCCGTGGTGATCCTTACGTCCGGCACTTCGGGTCATGTGCGGCGCGAGCCAGTACCCTTGCGGTTCACCTGAACGGTTGTATTGAGAGGCGGTCCGGCCGATGAGCGAAGCCCCCGACCCCGAGGTCGTGGAGCTGGCGACCAAGATCTTCGATCTGGCCCGGCAGGGGCAGACCGAGGCGCTGGTTGCGTACGTCGACGCGGGTGTTCCGGCAGGCCTCACCAACGACCGCGGGGACTCGCTCGTGATGCTCGCCGCCTACCACGGCCACGCGGACGCGGTACGCGCCCTCGTCGCCCGCGGGGCGGCGGCCGGCGGCGTCAACGACCGGGGGCAGACACCGCTCGCGGGAGCGGTCTTCAAGGGCTCCGAGGGGGTCATCAAGGCCCTGCTCGAGGGCGGCGCCGACCCGGCCGAGGGCACCCCCTCGGCCGTCGACACCGCCCGGATGTTCGGCCGGACGGAGCTGCTCGAGCTGTTCGGCGCGCACTGATCCACATGTTCTGACCAGCGAAAACACACACAACGGGGGAGGCGGTACAGGGCCGCCGAAATTTCGGTCGCGGCAGACGGAAGTGCCGGGTCATCATGACGTCGTGGTTCACGGACGTGATGGCTGGGCAGGTGAGGCCGCACCGCGTGGACCGTGAAACGGTCCGCATGGGCCACCGACGAGAGGCAGAGGAAGATGGCTTACAGCAAGCAGGAAACGGCGGGCACCCCGACGTGTTGGCACGCGGCCAGGTAATGCACGTCCCCGGTTGCGTCGACGCTTGATGTGAGGCTGTTTCCCATGTTCGATCCGGTCATAGCGCCCAGCGGTACGCTGCTCGGCCTGCTCCAGCGGGGCCGCGGCGACGGCACACTGCACGCGCTCACCGCCCCGCGCGCCGAGGCGCTCGCGGCCCTGAACCACTGCGTGCTGCGCGATCCCCGCCACGACTGGCAGGTGGAGAACCGCTCCCTCTACTACGCCCGTCTCTACCTCGACCTGAACGGCGAGCTGGACGAGATCGAGGCGCACCTCTTCGAGGTGGACGACGTCTTCGACACCGAGGAGTCACGCACGGGCCTCGCCCTCGCCGTCCTCGGCCATCTCGCCTCCTACGGCAGGCGCGACGCGCTCGAACTCCTGCGCAGGTACGCCGCCTCGGGCTCGAACTGGGCCTGGGCGCTGGACGAACTCGCGCTGCGGGACGACGACGCGGGTCTGCGGGCCCTCGCCGCGCCCGTGCTCGCCCGGTTCGGCACCGATCCCGAGGGCGAGGCCGAGCTGGCCGTCGCCGTCCGGGACGCCTTCGAGCCGAGGCCCTGGCGGTTGTGGGCCGACGATCCCCGCGAATCCGTCTCCACGCGTGTGCGTGCCGCTCAGGAGGCCGGCTGTTTCGACCGCTGGCAACGCCAGATGCGACCTACCGGGCCCCGTCCGGGGTGGAGCGTGCGGGCCGTCTTCGAATGGGCCCAGCAGGGCGTCGAGCGGGGGGCCGCGCTGCATGTGCCCGCCGCCCGCTGTCTGGCCGCCGTGGCCGGACCCGAGGACCGGCCCGAGATCCTCGCGACCGCCGAGGACGGCACCGACGGGGCGCGCAGCACCGCTCTGCGCTACCTCGCCGACAGCAATGACGCCGCCGCCCTCGATCTGATCGAACGGGCCGTGGCGACCGGCCCCGCGGCCGTCGTGGAGGCCGCGCTCGACTCATTCGAACGCATGCGCAGTATCGCCGCCGTCGACCGGGCCCGGAGCTGGGCGCGACGGCCCGATCCGCTCGGAGCCGCCGCCGGACGCATGCTCGCCTGTCTGGGCGGAGCCCAGGACCGCGACCTCGTGCTCGCGACCCTCAGGGAGGCCGTCCGGGGCGAGGGCCCCGACGCACCCACCCTGTGGACCCTCGTCGACGGCGCCGGACGGCTCGGCATCGCCTGCGCCGCCCCCGTGCTGCGCCACGTCTACCGGGAGACGGCCTCCTCCCATCTGCGTGGCCGCGCCGCCCACGCGCTCGCCGCCACCGATCCCTCCTTCCCCACCGGCTTCGCGGTCGAGTGCCTCTGGGACTGCGAGGAGACCACCCGCGAGATCGCCGCCCGGCACGCCGAGACCGGCGACGCCCGGGTGGTGGAACGACTGCGCAGGCTCGCCGCCGACCCGGCCGAGGAGGCCGAGGTCCAGACAGTCGTCCGCAGCCGCATCGGACCGGACACCGCCGCCATGTGACACCGGCCCCGGGAGGGGACCGCCGGGCACCGTCCCGCCCGGCCGGTGAACACGCGGTGACCCGTGGGTCAGGTCGGCATGGACACGGCCTGACCTGCTCGGGTGCGCAGCGGAACGCTCATGGGACGTTCACCGTTCGCAAAGATCCACGTTGACGCGGGCACGTCCAGTACGGCGACAACACCGGTATGCGTGTCGTCATAGTGACCGAATCCTTTCCCCCCGATGTGAACGGCGTGGCCCACTGCGCGCTCCAGACCGCCCGGCACCTCGTAGATCGCGGTCACCTCCCGCTCGTCGTCGCGCCGGCCACCGCGTCCGGCCCCGGGCCCGGCGTGGACGCCCTCGCGCCCTGCCCCGTCGTCCGTGTCCCCTCCCTCCCGCTCCCGGGCTACCCCCAGGTCCGCGTCGCCCTCCCCAGCAGGCGCGTGGCCGCGGCGATCGCCGAGCACCGCGCCGACGTCGTCCACCTGGCCAGCCCCTTCGTCCTCGGCGTCCGCGGCATGGCCGCCGCCGCCCGGCTCGGCATCCCCGCCGTGGCCGTCTACCAGACCGACCTCGCCGGATACGCCCGCACCTATGTGCACGCGGGCGAGGCCGCGGCCTGGCGCCGCATCCGCTCCGTGCACGCCGCCGCCGACCTCACCCTCGCCCCGTCCAGCGCCTCCCTGCGCGACCTGGAGGCGCACGGCGTGCCCCGGGTCAAGCTGTGGCCGCGGGGCGTCGACACCGTCCGGTTCCGCCCCGAACTGCGCGACGAGACCCTGCGTCGGCAGCTCGCCCCGAACGGCGAGACGATCGTCGGATACGTCGGCCGGCTCGCCCCCGAGAAGCACGTCGAACTGCTGGCCGACACCTGCCGCCTGGAGGGCGTCAAGGTCGTGGTGGTCGGCGACGGACCGAGCGAACCCGCGCTCACCGAAGCCCTGCCCGGCGCGGTCTTCCTGGGCCGCCGCACGGGCGACGACCTGGCCCGGATCTTCGCCTCCTTCGACGTCTTCGCACACACCGGGCCCTTCGAGACCTTCTGCCAGACCGTGCAGGAGGCCATGGCCAGCGGGGTGCCGGTGGTCGCGCCCGCCTCGGGCGGACCGCTGGACCTGGTCGCCCACGGGCGCACCGGGTTCCTTGTCCCGCCGCGCGACCCCGCCGCCGTACGGGACGCGGTGCGGTTCCTGGCCGCCGACCCCGGCCTGCGCGCCGCCTTCGGCTCCGCCGCGCGGGCCCTGGTCGAGGGGCGTACCTGGGCGGCCGTCGGCGACCAGCTGATCGGCCACTACGGTGCCGTCCTCGCCGGCCGGAAGACGGCGGTGGCGGCATGAGCGGCCAGTCGCTGCGGATCGTCCGGCTCGCCAACTTCGTCGCCCCCGCCTCGGGCGGCCTGCGCACCGCCCTGCGGGAACTCGGCAAGGGCTACCAGGAGGCCGGACACGAGGCGGTGCTCGTCGTGCCGGGCGACCGCGCGAGCGACCGGCAGACCGAGCAGGGACGCGTCATCACCCTGCCCGGACCGCTGCTCCCCGGCACCGGCGGTTACCGCGTCCTCGCCGACAAGCCCCGCGTGGCCCGGCTCCTGGAGGAACTCGCCCCCGACCGCCTGGAGGTCTCCGACCGGACGACCCTCAGATGGACCGGCAAGTGGGCCCGCCGCGCCCGGGTCCCCGCCGTGATGGTCTCCCACGAGACCGCTGACGGCGTCCTGCGCACCTGGGGACTGCCGGAGAACGCGGCCCGGCGCGCCGCCGACGCCCTCAACGTCCGTACGGCGCACACGTACGCGCGCGTGGTGTGCACCACGGAGTTCGCGGAACGGGAGTTCGTACGGATCGGGGCCCGGAACGTCGTACGGGCCCCGCTGGGTGTCGATCTGGTCGCGCGGCACCCGGCACTGCGTGATGCGGGCCTCAGGAGCCGGTACGCGCGCGAGGACGAGACACTGCTCGTGACGTGCACCCGGCTCTCCGTCGAGAAGCGGCCGAGCACCGCCCTGGACGCCGTCGAGTCCCTGGTGCGCCGGGGCCGGCGCGCGGTGCTCGTGGTGGCCGGGGACGGGCCGCTGCGGCCGCGCCTGGAGCAGCGGGCGCGTGAACGCGGGCTGCCGGTGACCTTCCTCGGGCACATCGCGGACCGCGGGCTGCTCGGCGGGCTCCAGGCCTCCGCCGACGTGTGCCTGGCCCCCGGGCCCGCCGAGACCTTCGGGCTCGCCGCGCTGGAGGCCATGGCCTGCGGCACCCCGGTCGTGGTGAGCGCCTCCTCCGCGCTGCCGGAGGTGATCGGTTCCGCCGGGGCCGTCGCCGCCGACCGCGGGGAGGCGTTCGCAGACGCCGTGGACCAGCTGCTGGAAGGTCCGGAGGCCGAGCGTCGCGGGATCGCACGCGCGCGTGCGGAGTGCTTCGGGTGGGACACCGCGGTGCGGGCCTTTCTCGCCGCGCACGACACGGAGGCACTCGTACGGCGGTCCGTGCCCGGGGGTGTGGCATGAGCGGGGGGCCTGTCGTGAGCGCGGTGGATGTCGTGAAAGGCCGTGTCGCGAGAGGCCCGCGCTTCGTCGCCCTCGGTGACTCGCTCACCGAGGGCGTCGGGGACCCCGTCGGTGACGGGTGGCGCGGCTGGGCCGCCCTGCTCGCCGACGGGCTGTCCGATGCGGACGTCGAGTTCACCAACCTCGCGGTGAGCGGGGCGCAGACGCGGGACGTGCTGGAGAAGCAGCAGCCGGTGGCGCTCGCACTGCGGCCGGATGTCGTGTCCGTGGTGGTCGGCGTCAACGACACCCTGCGCTGCACCTTCGACATCCACGCGGTCGCCGCCCGCCTGGACCGGGTGTACGCGGCCTTCAGCGAGCAGGGCGCCCTGCTGCTCACGGCTTGTCTGCCCGATCCGGGGACGATGCTCGGGTTGCCGGGTGCGCTGTCCCGGCCGCTGGCCCGGCGGCAGCGGTCGGTCAACACCGTGGTGCACGCGCTGTCGGAGCGGTACGGGGCGGTGCATCTGCACGCGGCCGAGGGCGAGTGGACCACCGAGCGGACCATGTGGAGCGCCGACCGGCTGCATCCCGGGGAACGGGGGCACCGGCAGCTCGCGGCGAGGTTCCACGCGTTGCTGGCCGAGCGCGGTCGGGCCACCGGCCCCGCGCCCTCACCCGAGCCGGAGTTCCCGGTCCCCACGAGGGCGAGGAGTCTGTGGTGGCTGGCGACGGCCGGTACGGGGTGGGTCGTCCGGCGGTGCACGGATCTGCTGCCCCAACTGCTGGCGCTGGCCGCCGACGAGACGCGGCACCAGGTGCGGGGAACCAGCGCCAGGCTGGACCTGCGGACGGCCCACGCGGTCTCCACGGCGCTGGCGGCACTGTCCGTGGCCGAGCAGCGGCCGGAGGCGGCATAGGGGCTCGGCGGGGGCCCTCAGGTATCGCCCTCGCCCGGAGCCCTACCGCCGTCGTACCGCCAGGAAGCGCACGGGCGTTCCCGGTACCGCCTGGGCCGCCGCAGACAGGTCCGGTTCGCGGACCACTCCGATCACCGGGTAGCCACCGGTGGTCGGGTGGTCGGCCAGGAAGACCACCGGTCTGCCGTCGGGCGGCACCTGGACCGCGCCCAGGACCATTCCCTCGCTGGGGAGTTCGCCCCTGAGCCTGCGCTCCAGGGCGGGGCCTTCCGTGCGCAGGCCGATCCGGTTGCTCGCCGAGGACACCCGGAAGCCGCGAGTCGTGAAGTCCCGCACCGCTTCCGGCGTGAACCAGTCGTTCCGCGGGCCCAGGGTGACCCGCAGGAGCAGCTCGGTGGGGGGCGCGGGCTGCGGTGCCGTGTCCACGCGCGTGTGGAGCGGTTCCGGGGTGCCCAGGGGCAGTATCGCGCCGTCCGAGAGGGGAGGCGGGCCCAGGCCCGACAGGAGGTCGGTGGAGCGGCTGCCGAGGACCGGCTCCACGGTGACGCCGCCGGAGACGGCCACATAGCTTCGTACCCCGTACAGGGCCGAGCCGACCGTCAGCAGCGCTCCCGCCGGTACGTGCACCGGGGCGGCCCAGGAGGCCGGGCGGCCGTCCACCGTGACCGGGCAGGGGGCGCCCGTGACGGCCACGGTGACCGTCGAACGGGGGCGCAGCGCGCAGCCGTTGAGCGTGGTCTCCAGGACGGCTGCCTCGGGGCGGTTGCCGACCAGACGGTTGGCGAGGGCGGCCGCGGGGCCGTCGAGCGCCCCCGAGCGGGGCACGCCGAGGTGGGCGTGACCGGGGCGGCCCCGGTCCTGGACGGTCGTCAGGGCGCCGGCCCGGGCGACGAAGAGGGCGCGGTCGCTCATGGCGCCTCCACGGGGGCGACGAAGAGGGCGCGGTCGCTCATGCCGCCTCCACGGGACGGTGGGGCTGTTCCGCCGCCGGCGTCCTGAGGGTCCGGTTCCTCATGGCGCCTCCACGAAGCGGACCCGGGTGCCCGGTGACAGGAGAGCGGCCGGGACGCGCGCGTGGTCCCACAGGACGGCGTCCGTGGTGCCGATGAGCTGCCAGCCGCCCGGGGACGAGCGCGGGTACACGCCCGTGTACGGGCCGGCGAGCGCCACCGAGCCCGCTGGCACGGCTGTGCGAGGGGTGTCCCGGCGCGGGACGTGGTACCGGGCGGGCAGACCGGTGAGGTAGCCGAAGCCGGGGGCGAACCCGCAGAAGGCCACGGTGAATTCGGAACCGGCGTGGATGCGGGCCACCTCCCGGGGCGGGACGCCCCAGTGCGCTGCCACGTCGGCCAGGTCCGGGCCGTCGTAGCGCACCCGGAGTTCGACGGCCTCACGCGCGCGCGGGGGAGCGGGCGGTACCTCGGCGGCGGTGAGCTCGGCGGCCAGACGCGCCGGGTCCGCGAGACCGTCGAGAAGGACCGTCCGGGCGGCCGGGACGATCTCGCCGACCGACAGCGAGCCCTCCGCGCGGCGCCGCACCAGCTCGGCGTGCAGGGCCTGGGCCTCCTCGCCCGAGGAGACCTCGACGAGCAGGGCGTGGTCCCCGACCGGCAGCGTCCTCATACGAAGGCCTCCACGCGGATCCCCGAGGACTCCAGCCGCTCCCGGACCCGGCGGGCCAGGTCCACCGCGCCCGGTGTGTCCCCGTGCAGGCACAGGGAGCGAGCGTCGACGTCGACGCGGGCCCCCGAGCGGGCGGTGACCGTGCGGTCCCGGGCCAGGCGCAGCGAGCGCTCCACCACTGCTTCCGGGTCGGTCACCACAGCGCCCTCCTGCCCGCGTGGCACGAGGGTGCCCTCCTCGGTGTACGCGCGGTCCGCGAAGGCCTCCGTGACGCCCGTCAGGCCCGCCGCGCGGGCCGCTTCCAGGAGGCGCGAGCCGGGCAGCCCGAGCACGGGCAGAGCGTCGTCGGCCAGGAGAACGCCCGCGACGACCGCCGCGGCCTGCTCCTCGTCGTGCACGACCCGGTTGTACAGCGCTCCGTGCGGCTTGACGTAGGACACGCGCGTGCCCGCGGCCCGGGCGAAGACCTCCAGGGCGCCGATCTGGTAGGCCACCTCGGCCGTCAGCTCGGCGGACGGCACGTCCATCGCGCGCCGCCCGAAGCCCGCCAGGTCCCGGTAGGAGACCTGGGCGCCGACCCGCACCCCGCGCGCGGCCGCCAGCTCGCACACCCGCCGCATGGTGACCGCGTCCCCGGCGTGGAACCCGCAGGCCACGTTGGCGCTGGTGACGACGGTGAGCAGTTGCTCGTCGTCGGTCAGTCGCCAGCGGCCGAAGCCCTCGCCGAGGTCGGCGTTCAGATCGATCGAGGTCATGGAACTCTCGGTTCTCCTCACGGGGACTCGAGCGGCTTCTCAGGCCACTCGGTACTGCTCGTCGCGGGCGTCGGTCAGGAACATCTGGCCTGGTGCGTGGGTGAGCGCGAACGGCGGGCGGGAGGCCATGACCGCGGCCTGCGGGGTCACTCCGCAGGCCCAGAACACCGGGATGTCGTCCGGTTCGGCGGCCACCGGGTCGCCGAAGTCGGGACGGCCGAGGTCGTCGATGCCGAGCGCGGACGGATCACCGCAGTGCACGGGGCTGCCGTGCACCGCCGGAAGCAGGCTGCTCTCCCGGATGGCGGCTGCCAGGTGCTGAGGAGGTACGGGGCGCATCGACACCACCATGGGTCCGTGCAGCCGCCCCGCGGGACGGCACTGTCGGCTGGTCACGTACATGGGAACGTTCCGGCCCTGCTCGATGTGCCGGATCGGGACGCCCGCCCCCGAAAGTGCCCACTCGAAGGTGAAGCTGCACCCGATCAGGAATGAAACCAGGTCGTCGCGCCAGTAGGCGCGCACGTCCGTCGGCTCGTCCACCAGCTCGCCGTCCTGCCACACCCGGTAGCGCGGCAGATCGGTGCGCAGGTCGGCGCCGTCCGCGAGCACGGTGGTCCACGCTCCTGCGTCCGTGACGTCGAGGACCGGGCACGGCTTGGGGTTGCGCTGGCAGAAGAGCAGCATGTCGTACGCCCAGTCGGCGGGCACCGAGATCAGGTTCACCTGGGTGTGGCCGGCCGCGACACCGGCGGTGGGGCCGGCCAGACCCGCGCGGAAGCGGGTGCGGGCCTGTGCCGGGCTCCACGCGTGCGCGTGCTCGTCGACCAGGGTGAGGGGGCGGTCCTCGGCCGGTCGGGCCTGTGCGAGGGCGAGGCGGCGGTCCTCGGTCGTGCGGGCCGGTGCCAGGTCTTCCGTGCGGTTCACGCGAGTTCCTTTCCACGGGTCTCCGGCAGTCCGAGCAGGGCCAGTGCGGCGATGCCGTAGCCGATGGCGCCGAAGACCAGCGCCCCGCCCACCCCCCAGCTGTCCGCCAGGAAGCCGACGGTGGTCGGGAAGACCGCGCCGACCGCACGGCCGGCGTTGTACGTGAAGCCCTGGCCCGAGCCGCGCACCGCTGTCGGGTACAGCTCGCTCAGATAGGAACCGAAACCGCTGAAGATCGCCGACATGCAGAACCCGAGGGGGAACCCGAGCACCAGGAGCCAGGTGTCGGCTCCGCTCGGGAGGTTGCCGTAGGCCACGATGCAGACGGCCGAGAGCAGCGCGAAGAGCCAGATGTTGCGCCGGCGGCCCAGCCGGTCGGTCAGGTAGCCGCCGGTCAGATAGCCGAGGAAGGCCCCGGAGATCAGGAAGGTCAGATAGCCGCCCGTGCCGACCACCGACAGCCCGCGGTCGCTCTTCAGGTACGTCGGCACCCAGGTGGCCAGCGTGTAGTAGCCGCCCTGCACTCCGGTGGACAGCAGCCCCGCGAAGATTGTCGTACGCAGCAGGTCGGGCTTGAAGATGGCCGTGAAGGACCCCTTGCCGGCGCTCTTCTCACGCACTGCGACCGCCTCGGGGGCGTCCTGGACACGGCGGCGCATCCACACCACCAGCAGTGCGGGCAGCGCCCCGGTCCAGAACATCACGCGCCAGGCCGTGCCGTCGTCGAAGACCGAGAAGACCAGCGTGTACATGATCGCGGCCATGGCCCAGCCCACGGCCCACGAGCTCTGGATCGCGCCCAGGGTGCGGCCCCGGTGCCTGGCGCTCGCGTACTCGGCGACCAGGATCGCGCCGACCGCCCACTCGCCGCCGAAGCCGAGGCCCTGGAGAGCGCGGAAGACCAGCAGCGACTCGAAGTTCGGGGCGAAACCGCAGGCCACGGTGAAGATCGCGTACGTGATCACCGTGATCATCAGCGCCCGGACCCGGCCGGCCCGGTCGGCCAGCACTCCCGCCAGCGCGCCGCCGATCCCGGAGGCCAGCAGGGTGACGGTGGTGAACAGGCCGGTCTGGCCGCTGTCCAGGCCGAAGTACGCGGCCAGCGCGACCATGCTCAGCGGGAGCGTGAAGTAGTCGTAGGAGTCGAGGGCGTAGCCGCCGAACGCGCCGGCGAAAGCGCGCCGGCCACGCGGACCGAGCGCCCGGAACCAGCCCAGGGCGCCGTCTTCGGTCGTGGTGGCGCTCTCGTGCCGGGTCTGAGGGGGACGGGTTGTGCTCATGGGCACCTCGCAGGAGGAGGACGGAGGGTGCGGAGCTGAACCGTGCGGTGTGCCAGCAACGTAGAGGATCGTTCAACGATCCTTCAATACCCCTGTTGTTTCGTTCTCCTCACTGCGGTTGAATTCCGGGCATGGCAGAGCAGCTGAGCGGACTGGCCGACGACCGTGCCCTCCTGGGCCGCACCAGCACGGCCGAGCGGGTCTCGGACATCCTGAGGAGCCGCATCGCCGAGGGCTATTTCCCGCCAGGGACACGCCTCTCGGAGGACAGCATCGGAGGCGCGCTCGGGGTCTCCCGCAACACCCTGCGTGAGGCGTTCCGGCTGCTCACACACGAGCGCCTGCTGGTCCACGAACTGAACCGGGGCGTGTTCGTGCGGGTCCTGACCGTCGAGGACGTCGACGACATCTACCGCACCCGCGCCCTCGTCGAGTGCGCCGTCGTCCGCGGTCTCGGCGAGCCGCCGTACGCCCTGGACGCGCTCGCCGAGGCGGTCGCCGAGGGGCAGCGCGCGGTACGCGAAGGTGACTGGAAAACGCTGGGCACGGCCAACATCCACTTCCACCGCGAACTCGTCGCCCTCGCCGGCAGCGACCGCACCGACGAACTGATGCGCAGCGTCTTCGCCGAACTCCGCCTGGCGTTCCACGTGGTGGACGACCCGAAGTCCCTGCACGAGCCGTACCTGGCCAGAAACCAGCAGATCCTGGAGGCGCTGGAGGCGGGCGACCGGAAGGAGGCGGAACGGCTGCTGGCCGTGTACCTCGCGGATTCGTTGGGGCGAGTGGTCGAGGTGTACAGACGAAGGGTGGGCGAGGACACCTAGTCAGGGGCGCGGGGAACTGCGCGATCAGCCCCCACCGGACCGCAGGCGATCGGCAACAGGTAGTCGCCCGCCCTACCGCCGGAGGCGATCCGCGTCGTTTGGGGAGTTGTCAGACCCAGCACCTAGTCTGTGCACCGTGACTTCGCCTGCATCGACGGACAGCGTTCCGCCCCAGTTCAGCGCGGGGCCGCGCCCCGCACCGGGCCCGGCCGCCGACGAGGGACTGGCGCGGCGGCTGCGCGCGCTCGCGTGCACCGCGCCGCTGCACGACCTGGACGCGCGCAAGGCGAACCTCGCCGGTGAGTACTCGGTGTACGGCATGGCCGAGGTGGCCCTCGCCGGCATCGACCTGGTCACCCTGAACATGGACTTCGACACCGGCGCCGACCACGACCAGATCGTCGCCCGCCTCATCCCGCGCATCGCCGCCCAGGCCCCCCAGCGGCCCGTCGCCGAGCACGAGCGCGTGGCCCGCTGGGTGCTGGAGAACCTGATCAACGTCGGCAGCGTGGACCGCGGATTCCGGGCGGTCTACGGCACATTCGCCCCCGACGGCACCTATGTCCGGCGCGACTACGACTTCAAGCTGATCGAGGAGGTCCCTGGCCCCGGCGGCTCGGTCTACCTCCGCACGACCGACGAGGCGGTCAACGTCCTGGTCGGCGCCCTGGACACCGATGTCACCAGCGCCCAGATCGCCGCCGAGGTCAAGCTGGAGGTGCTGATCAGCCGCGGCCGCCTCGCCGACGCCCAACTCGCCGCCGAGCAGGCCCGGTACCGGACCGTGCAGTACTCCGAGACCCTGCGCAGGGCGCTGGACGCGACCCGGCGCAATGTCCGGGCCGTCGACTGGCTGAACTCCGTGCCGGACATGATCGCCGAGGCGCTGGACCACGTCGCCGACCGGTACCGCCACGAGAACGCGATCCTCACCAACATCCGCAAGGCACGGGACGAGTCCGAGGACCCCGAGCAGAAGCGCCGGGCCGCCGAACTCGTCGACATCGTCAAGGACTGCATCCGCCGCCACACCCAGCTCCAGTCCCGGCTCCTGGAAGCGGGCCCGCTGTTCCGCGCCGAGCAGGACCGCCAGGCCTTCGCCACCCCCATGACCACGGCGGGGATAGACCTCTACGGCCACCTCGTCGCGCCCGTGCTGCCCCTGCCGCTGGAACAGGCCACGCGGGTCACGGACGCCTTCTTCGCGCGCGGGACCGGCATGCGCACACCGGTGTCGGTGCGGGTGGGCGACCTCGTCGACATACTGCTGACCCCGCCCATGGAGCGGGAGCACCTGGGCGCGGAAATGCCGGAGCCGGACCTGATCGCCACCCCCGACGACAGCCGGTTCAGCGAGGAGCAGCTGGCGGCCGCGAAGGAGCTGCTGGACCTGCCGGCGGACGCACCCCGGCGCCTGTCGGGACTCCTTGCGGATGCCCGCCGGGCCGGTGGCTTCGACCTGGCCTACCTGGTGGCCCTGATGTCGCTCCACGCGGCCAGCCCCCCGGTCGGCACCGCCTACCGCCAGGGCGAGGAGAAGCTGCTCTTCGCCGTGGACGACGGCACGGAACTCGACGACCCGGACTTCGGCGGCGCCGACCTCATCGTCGGCACCGCTCTCCTGGACGCCCTGGGGATGGCGGCGGACCGGACGGAAGCAGCATGAGCCAGCAAGAGCGCGACAAGGAGCCCCAGCCGTGAGTGAGCAAGTCGAGTGGAGCGACACGGAGGCCTCCCCGACCCCCTCGGTGCCCGCCGCCGTCACCCCGGCCGACGCCGCCGACGCCGCTCGGCTCGTCGCCTTCGGACTCCAGCCCAAACTCCAGCCCGCGCGGGACCAGGAGTACGCCGAGCTGCTGCGGCGCTACCGGGAGGACCCGCCGTTCGCCCGGCTCGCCGACGCCGTCGCCGCCGGACTCGGCCTGATCGTCCTCGAGGTGTCCCCGCGCGCGGGCATGGCCGTCACCGCCGCCGAGGACTCGGTGTTCGCCGTGCGGATGGGGGACTACGCGCGTCGTACGTCGGCCGACGGCGGCGACCGGTTCCTGCACGGGCTCGCCCATCTCGCCGTCGCCGCCATGGCGTTCCCGCGGCCCGAGGACCTCGCCGACGACGGATACATCGGGCGCGTCTCGGTCAACGGCGTCGACGCCTTCGTACGGCAGGCCTGCCGACGCCTCGAGGAGCGGGCCGAGGAGGCCGGCGAGAACACCGACCCGGCCACCGACGCCCCTGGCCTGGAGGCGGCCTGGCGGATCTGGGCCAGACGCAGCGCCGCCGGGGCGACCAAGGACGCCCGCCGCCTCGCCGGGTCCACCACCGGCATCGTGGGCAAGGCCGCCGCCTTCCTCACCGACTCCGGCTTCCTCCAGCGCACCGGGGACGACAACGGCGGTACCTACCGGACCACGGCTCGTTACCAGCTCCAGGTGCGGGACATGGCCGGCAGCGCCGCCATGGCCGAGCTCCTCGAACTGGGAGTCGTCCCGGTGACCGACGGCACTCCGACCCTGGTGCCCGCCGCGGACGACGACGCGGAGCTGGTGGCCGACGCCGGGCTGCCGTTCCACTCCTGAACCACCCCGACCTGCCGAAGACCTACGAGAGTCCGCCATGTACGAGCTGTCCCGGATCCGCCTCTACTCCATCGGTCCCGCCGGTGCGCGCTACGCCGACACCGTTCTGGACCTGCGCGGTGTCGGCGCCGAGGTGCCCGACCCCGCGCCCACCCAGGCGGAGTTCTTCGAGGAGGAGCCCGTCGGCCCGCCGCGCCGGCCCGCGCCCGCCGGGGTGCTCTTCCTGGAGAACGGCGGCGGCAAGTCCGTCCTGCTCAAGCTGATCTTCTCGGTGATGCTGCCCGGTCACCGCAACACCCTGGGCGGCGCCAGCTCCGGCGTGCTGCGCAAGTTCCTGCTGGCCGACGACTGCGGGCACGTGGCCCTGGAGTGGCAGCACACCCTCACCGGCGAATGCGTCGTCGTCGGCAAGGTCAGCGAGTGGCGGGGCCGTCAGATCTCCAACGACCCGCGGAAGTTCGCCGAGGCCTGGTACTCCTTCCGGCCGGGGCCCGGACTCTCGCTGGACAGCCTTCCGGTCGCCGAGTCCACCGGCGTACGGCCCCCCGCCGAGGGCCAGTCGGCCGCGCAGGGCCGTCGGCGCACCATGAAGGGCTTCCGGGACGCCATCACCGAGGCGGGCAAGGCGTATCCGCATCTGGAGGTGCACTGGGAGGAGATCCACGACCGCTGGATCGAGCACCTCGGCGACCTCGGTCTGGACCCCGAACTCTTCCGCTACCAGCGGGAGATGAACGCCGACGAGGGCGAGGCCGCCGGTCTCTTCGCGGTGAAGAAGGACTCCGACTTCACCGACCTGCTGCTGCGCGCGGTCACCGACACCCGCGACACCGACGGACTGGCCGACCTGGTCAGCGGGTTCGGCAACAAGCTGGGACGCCGCGCCGAACTGATCGCCGAACGCGACTTCACCGCCGGGTCGGTGGACCTGCTCGGCCGGATCGTCGAGGCCGCCGAGGCACGCTCACGCGCCCGTGACATCCACACCGGCGCCGAACGCCGTACGCGCACCCTGGCCCGGCGGCTGTCCGCGCGGGGCGTGCGGGAGCGGGTGCGGGCGGCCGATCTCGCCCAGCGGGTCACCGCCGCCGCGTACGCCGTCACCCACGCCGAGGGCGGCCGTGAGCGCAGCGCACTGGTCGCCGCCGAACTCGCCTACCGGCACGCCTCCCTGGCCCTCGCCGCCGCCGAGAAGTCGGCCGCGGCGCAGAAGCGCGAGCTCGCCGACGCGCGCACGCTGCACTCAGCCTGGCAGGCCGCCGAGGCCGTACTACGGCACCGCGCCGCCGCCGACCGGGTCGCGCGCGTCGCCGCCGCCATCCAGGAGGCCGAGCGGGACGCGGCCCCCGCCCTCGCCGCCCGCGCCAAGGCCGCCGTCGAGCTGGTACGCGCCCTGCACGCGGCCGCCGAGCGCGCCGAGACCCTCGCCAACGAGGAGGAGGAGCGGTCCGCCGCCCTCCAGGAGGTCGGTGAGACGGCCTACCGGGACTCCACCGCGGCCGCCACCGAGGCACAGCGGGCCCGCAGTGAGGTGGGGCACCTGCGCGAGCGGCTGAGCGAGGTCGAGCAGGAGACCGCCGAAGCGGTCCGCGCCGGTTGGCTCGACGACAGCGCCCCCGACGCCGACCCGGCGCGCGCGGCGCTCGCCGCCAGTGACGCCGAGAAGACGGCGGTGGCCGCCTGGGACACCGCCCGCGAGGCCTCCCGCCGGGCGAGCGAGCACGCGCGCGAGGCGGCCTCCGCGGAGTCCCGCGCGGAACTCACGGCAGCCCGCGCGGAGGACGCGGCCGCCGCGGCGGAGCGGTCCTACGAGGCCGAGCGCCGGCTCGCCGAGGGCCTGGCGGGGGAGGAGCGGCTCGCGGAGCTGCTGAGCCTGACCGGGGCACCCGGAGGCTCCGGGGCGGTCCCGGGGCCGCGCGCCGGGGCCGACGGCAAGAACGGCCCCGCGGAGAGTGCCGGTGCCGGTCCGCACCCCGACTCCACCGGCGGTCTCACGCCCGAGGAGCTCGACCGCTTCGCCGACGAACTGCGGGAACTGCTCGACGACTCGGTCTCCTCCGCCGAACGCCAGCTCTTCGAGCTGCGCACCGCCGCGGCCGACGACTCCCGGATCCTCGGCGCGCTCGGTGACGGCGGGCTGCTGCCGCCGGGCCCCGACGTGCTGGCCACGGTCGAGTTCCTCGGCGAGAACGGCATCCCCGCGCTGCCCGGGTGGCGCTATCTCGCCCAGGCCGTCGACCCCGCCGACCACGCACGCGTGCTCGCCGCGAGGCCGGAACTGGTCGACGGCGTGATCATCACCGACCCCGGCACGCACGCGCGTGCCCGCGAGGCGCTGAACGACGCCGCCCTCCTGCCGCGTTCGGCCGTCGCGGTCGGCACCGCCGCCGCACTCCTGGCGCCGACTCCGGCACCCGACTCCCAGAGCGGCGACGTCTTCCTCGTACCGCCGAACCCGGCCATGCACGACGAGCACGCCGCCGACGAGGAGCGCCAGGCGCTGCGCGCACGAGCCGGTGAGCGCGACGAGGAGATCCGGTCGCTCGCCGCCCGGCTCGGCAAGGACCGTGAACTGGCCGCCCGGCTCGCCTCCTGGCGCACCGGCTGCCCGGCCGGCCGGCTCGTCGAGCTGGCCCGAGCCGCCGAGGACACCCGCGCCTTCGCCGAGGAGGCGGAGGCCGAGCTGGCCGAGGCGCGCACCGTTCGGGCCGAGGCCGACGAAGCGGCGGCGGAGGCCGCGCAGACGCGCGACGAGCGGCAGGAGGCCGCCCAGAAGGCCCGGCGGGCCGCCGACGCCCTCGCCGGTCTCGCCTACCGGCTGCGCGAGCGGGCCGGCTGGCAGGTCAAGCTGCGGGAACTGGCCGACGAGGCCACCGAGTCGGAGGCCCGCGCCCAGACGTGTCTGGAGCGCGCCCGCGCCGCCGACGAGGACCGGCGCGGTGCCCAGCGGGCCGCCGACGACGCCCGCCGCACCGCCCGCGCGCTGCGCGCCGAGCGCGCCGAGATCGCCGGCGCCCCCGACGACGTGCCGGAGGACGCGACCGCCACGCCGCAGGCCTCGCTGCCTGCCCTGCGCGAGGCCTACCGGGCCGCCTCCCAGGTGTACGAGAAGGTCGGCGTGGGCGCCGACCTGCGGGCCGAGCAGGCCCGTGCGGAGAGCGACGAGAGCAGTGCGCTGGCCGAGTGGGACCGGCTGAGCAACAAGGTCCGCACGCGCGCGGAACAGCTGCTCCAGTCGACCGACGGTTCCGACGGGCCCTCCCGGCAGGCCGCCGCCGCACGCGCGGAGGAGCTGGTGCAGCTCCTCGAGACCCGGATGTCGACCGCGAGCGAGCAGCTCGGCCGGCTGCGCGGGGAGGCCGAGCGGCACGCGCCCGAGGACGGCGAGGCCCACACCGAGCTGCCGGAGGAGCTGGAGCCGCGCGACGCCGAGCACGCGCAGGCGCTGCTGCGCACGGCCACCTCCGAACTGGCCTCCCGCACCGAGGCGTTGGCGCAGGCCAGGGAGGCGCACGCGGAGCTGCTCGGCGCCCACCGGGCGGCCGAGGACGCGGCGAGCGGCTTCGACGAGATCGCCGCGATGCTCCGCGACCTGCTCCGTGAGCACGTTGTGGAGGACGAGCAGGAGGAGCCGGAGCCCTACCCCGGCAGCCCCGAGGAGGCCCGGCAGGCCGCGGCGGAGGCCCGCAGGTCGCTGCGCGGCTGCGCCGCCGACCTGTCCGCCGCCGAGTCCGCCGTGCGGGAGGCGAGCGATGTGCTCGTCCGGCACGCCAACTCCACGCGCTACGAGCAGGTCCGCACCCCCGCACGCCAGCAGATCCGTGAGCTGCCCGCCTCCGCGCTGCCCGAGCACGCGCAGAAGTGGGCGGACGCCTTCGCGCCCCGGCTCCGCGTGCTGACCGACGAGTTGGCGCAGCTGGAGCGCAACCGCGACTCGATCGTGGACCGGCTGCGCGGGCTCGTGGAGTCCGCCCTCGCCACGCTCAGGTCCGCCCAGCGGCTGTCCCGGCTGCCCGAGGGGCTCGGCGAGTGGTCCGGGCAGGAGTTCCTGCGGATCCGCTTCGAGGAGCCCGACCAGGCCACGCTGACCGAGCGGCTCGGCGAGGTCATCGACGAGGCGACCCGCGCCGCCGTGAAGAAGAACTCCGACCTGCGACGCGACGGCATGTCCCTGCTGCTGCGGGGAGTCGCGGCCGCGCTCCAGCCCAGGGGAGTGGCCGTCGAGATCCTCAAGCCGGACGCGGTGCTGCGCGCCGAGCGGGTGCCCGTGGGACAGATGGGAGACGTGTTCTCCGGAGGCCAGCTGCTCACCGCGGCCATCGCGCTGTACTGCACGATGGCGGCCCTGCGCTCCAACGACCGGGGCCGGGACAAGCACCGGCACGCCGGCACGCTGTTCCTGGACAACCCGATCGGCCGCGCCAACGCCACGTATCTGCTGGAGCTCCAGCGGGCCGTCTCCGACGCGCTCGGGGTCCAACTCCTCTACACCACGGGCCTGTTCGACACCACCGCGCTGGCCGAGTTCCCGCTGGTCATCCGGCTGCGGAACGACGCCGACCTCAGGGCCGGCCTGAAGTACATCAGCGTGGAGGAACACCTCCGCCCGGGGCTGCCGCAGCAACCCCAGGCGGGCGAGGCGGTGCACAGCGAGATCACGGCCACCCGGATGTTCAAGCGCCCGGCGCCCGCGACCTCGTAGGAAAGCACCGGCGGCCGCCGTGACTTCACGAGGAAGCACAAGCGGCCGCCGGTGACTCGGTACGACTCTCAGTAGCTCAGTAGCTCAGTAGCTCAGTGGCTCAGGAGTGGGACAGCCGCGCTTTGCTGCCGCCGTGCCGCCGTACACGCGCCTGTGTCCGCTCGGCGAGCCGCGCCTGCCGACGGGTCTTGCGCCGCTCGCGCCGCAGCGCGCGGGCCGTGCTGCTGGGGGTCGACACCACGCCGTTGCGCTGGTTCCACACCTGGCGGGTCACCCACACGTCCAGCGCGCTCCAGGTGGCCACCACCGTGCTGGCCACGCTGCTGATCACCATCGGCAACGCCAGCCATGAACCCGCCATGGTGCACAGGAAGGCCACCATCGCCTGGAGCAGGGTCACGGCGATGATGAGCCCCGCTCGCACCGCCGAGGTCCGCACCGGATCGGGCAGCCGGCGCCTGCGCGCGGGCTCCTCGACCCACAATGGCCGGTACGGCTCCTCCCGGACCGCGTTACGTACGCTTCGTGCGCCCGCCCTCGCCTGATTGTCGTGAACCGGCGCCCCGGAGCGCCCCGGTGGCCTCGAACGAGCCGTGTCCACGCCGCTCCGCGGCGCCTCCTGCCGTTCCGCCGTGCCCATCACCGTGTCACTCCCCACCGCCGGCAGTCCCCTCGTCCCGGTGTCCGTGGACCGGGCTTCAGATTGGCTGCCCGGCTTGCGCTGCTTTACGCCGCCCAGTTGCAGATGCGGCTCCTGTGGCCGAATCCACCGCCATTTCCCTAAGAGAAGGACGAACAAGACTCCTTCAAGATTCCCGCACAACGTCAAAGAAACGAAAAAATCAAGCCAACCACGAGACCGGGGTGGTCGGTTCCGGTCTGACGTGGACTGCCTGGTGACGGGAGGCAATCTCCCGCAATGGCCGGACAACTCCCCATGTCCGAACCGTGGAGCGGAAGTTCAGGTTCCGGACGGAGCTTCGAGTTACGCCTGCGTCGGTAGTAGGCTCGCGCCGTTTGTTGACGTACATGTGTACCCCCGGCGGATGGGGGTCGAGCTGGGGGAGGCCATGCGCTTTCGCGGGAAGTCGATCCGCCGGAAGATCGTGGCGCTGCTTCTCGTGCCGCTGGTGTCCCTGATCGCGGTGTGGGGCTTCGCCACGGTGCTGACGGGACGTGAGGTCGCCCAGCTCTTCCAGGTGTCGGCCGTCACGGAGAAGCTCGCCTATCCCATCGAGGACACCGTGCGGGTGCTCCAGCAGGAACGCCGCCAGTCGCTCGTCTACCTGGCCGACCCGCGCGCCTCGGACGCCCTGTCCGCGCTGCGCAACACGCGGAACGCCTCGGACGAGGCCATCGCCAAGTTCCGGAAGAACGCGCACGACCCCGACGTCCGCGACGGCCTGGACCAGGACGACGAAGAACGCCTCACCGCCGTCCAGGACGCCTTCGACGGCATCGACTCGCTGCGCCGCAGCGTCGAGGACCGTACCGTCACCCGCCTCACGGCGCTCGACCAGTACAACCGCCTCGTCGACCCGGCCTACGCCCTCCTCGCCACCCTCGACGGCGTCGACAGCGTCGAACTGGACAAGCAGGCACGGGCTCTGGTCAACATCACCCGCGCCCGTGAACTGCTCTCCCGCGAGGACGCCCTGCTCGGTTCCTCCCTGGTCGTGGGCAAGCTCAGCCACGACGAGATCCGTGACGTCTCCGACCTCGTCGCCCAGCGCACCCTGATGTACGACGTCAGCCTGGGCGTGCTGCCGTCGTCCGAGCGCGAGCGGTACGAGCGCTTCTGGAAGAACGCCGGCACGGCGCCCCTGCGCTCCGCCGAGCAGTCCGTCGCCGGCGCCGAGCCAGGCCCCTTCAGCAAGGTGAGCGCCAAGAGCTGGGACGCCGCCGCGGGCACCGCGCTCGACGAACTCGCCAAGCTCGACGACCAGGCGAGCGACCGCCTCCAGGACCGCGTCCAGCCGGAGGCGATCGGCGTCATCATCAAGGCCGCCGCGGTCGGCGTCCTCGGTCTGGTCGCGCTCCTCGCCTCGCTGATCCTCTCCGTACGGGTGGGCCGCGCCCTCATCCGCGACCTGCGGCAACTGCGCCTGGAGGCCCACGAGGCGTCCGGCGTACGCCTGCCCAGCGTGATGCGCCGCCTGTCCGTCGGCGAACAGGTCGACGTCGAGACCGAGGTCCCGCGCCTCGAGTACGACAAGAACGAGATGGGCGAGGTCGGCCAGGCCCTCAACACCCTCCAGCGCGCAGCCGTCGAAGCCGCCGTGAAACAGGCCGAGTTGCGCGCCGGTGTCTCCGAGGTGTTCGTCAACCTCGCCCGCCGCAGCCAGGTCCTGCTCCACAAGCAGCTCACCCTGCTCGACACCATGGAGCGCCGCACCGAGGACACCGACGAGCTCGCCGACCTGTTCCGCCTCGACCACCTGACCACCCGTATGCGCCGGCACGCCGAGGGTCTCGTGATCCTCTCCGGTGCCGCCCCCTCCCGGCAGTGGCGCAAACCCGTCCAGCTGATGGACGTCGTACGCGCCGCCGTCGCCGAGGTCGAGGACTACGAGCGCATCGAGGTCCGACGGCTGCCCAGGGTCGCCGTGACCGGACCGGCCGTCGCCGACCTCACCCACCTGGTGGCCGAACTCCTGGAGAACGCCACGGTGTTCTCCCCGCCGCACACCGCCGTCCAGGTCCTGGGCGAGCGGGTCGCCAACGGCTTCACCCTGGAGATCCACGACCGCGGACTCGGCATGGCCGCCGACGCGCTGCTGGACGCCAACCTCCGGCTCGCGGAGACACCGGAGTTCGAGCTCTCCGACACCGACCGCCTCGGCCTGTTCGTGGTCAGCCGGCTCGCGCAGCGGCAGAACGTCCGGGTCTCCCTCCAGCCTTCGCCGTACGGCGGCACGACGGCCGTGGTCTTCATCCCCGACGCGCTGCTGACCGACGACGTCCCGGACACCAACGGCATCGGCTTCCGGCTCGACCGCCCCGGGCCCTCGAAGGAGGCCGAACTGGAGGCGGCCCAGCGGGTCTCCCTCACCCGGGGGCCGGCCATGCCGCCCGCGATCCTGGACGGCCCGGTCGAACTGGAGGCTCCCGTCGACCTGGACGCCCTGACCGACTTCCCGGGGGTGCTCGACTCCGAGGACGAGCGCGGCGGACTGTTCCGGCCGCGCCGCTCCCTGGCCCAGGTGGACGACGACGGACTGGACACCGACGGGGCCGGTCTCGGCGACGGTCCGGACGACCTGGTGTCGCCGCCCCGCCGCCGTACCCCCAAACTGGTCAGCTCCCACGGCCGCCCGGTCACCGACGAGCGGCCGGGCCGCGAGGAGAAGGACGCGGCAGCCCCGATCGGCCCCGGCGACCCCCGCCCCCATACGGCGCCCTCGGCCACCGCGGACGCCTCGCGCTCGGAGCCTCCGACGCTGCCCAGCCGGCGCCGTGCCGCGGCGTTGCGCCGGGGCACGGGCGTGGCCGACCGTCTCGACGAGCTGACGCAGACGCCGACCTCCTCGGCGGCGCGGGGCCGTGACCTCGGCGGCCCGTCAGGATCCCCCGCACTGCCCCGACGCACCCGGCGCGCCGAGATCGCGTCGAGCGGGGGCGGGGCGGACGAGGGGGCGCTCGGAGGTACTGGGGCGGCCGGCGGTTCCGGGGCCACGGGGGCTTCCGGAGTCACCGGGTCGACCGGCATCGCTGGTTCCGCCGTCCCCGCGGGCGGCAGGCCCGGCGCGCCCGTGCTCGGCCCCGTCAGGTCGGTCCCCGGCGCCTCCGGGAGCGGCGACCCGCGTGAGCCGCAGGACTCCGGTCCCGGCGCCACCCCACTGCCCCGCCGCGTCCGGCAGGCCAACCTGGCCCCGCAGCTGAAGCAGGCACCCGACCGGCGCCCACGGAAGCAGGCGAAGCCCGCCGACCGGGACGCCGACGAGGTACGCAGCCGTATGGCCTCGCTCCAGCGCGGCTGGCAGCGCGGCCGCGAGGAGAACGCCGCGGGCGACGACACGTCAGGCGGCACAGCACCACAACGAACGACAAAGGGGGACGGTCGATGACCGCACCGAAGGCGACCGACAAGTCCGGCGAGCTGAACTGGCTCCTCGACGACCTGGTGGACCGTGTCGCAAGCATCCGCAAGGCCCTGGTGCTCTCCAGCGACGGCCTCCCCACCGGCGTGTCCCAGGACCTGACCCGCGAGGACAGCGAACACCTCGCCGCCGTGGCGTCGGGCTTCCACAGCCTGGCCAAGGGCGTGGGCCGGCACTTCGAGGCGGGCAACGTCCGCCAGACCGTGGTCGAGCTGGACGACGCCTTCCTGTTCGTGACGGCCGCCGGCGACGGCAGCTGCCTGGCCGTCCTCTCGGACGCCGACTCGGACGTGGGCCTCGTCGCGTACGAAATGACGCTCCTGGTCAAGCGGGTCGGTGTGCATCTCGGCGCCGCTCCGCGCACCGATCTGCCTCAGGGCGGGTAGTGAGATGGCATGAGCACAGACGGTCAGGGAAGAAGCCACTGGTTCGACGACGAGGCCGGACCGGTGGTCCGTCCGTACGCCATGACACGCGGCCGCACCACAAGTGCCGGCCAGCACCGTCTCGACCTCATCGCGGTCGTCGTCGCCGAACCCCACACGGACGATCCCGAAGGGGACCAGTCGCTGTCCCCCGAGCACGTGGACATCGTCGACCTGTGCCGGGACAACCCCCAGTCGGTCGCCGAGCTGTCCTCCGAACTCGACCTGCCCATCGGGGTCGTACGGGTCCTGATCGGTGACCTCGTCGCCTCCGAGTGGGTTCATGTGAACCGGCCGGTGCCGCCCGCCGAGCTCCCGGACGAAAGCATCCTGCGCGATGTGATCAACGGTCTCAGGGCCCTGTGACCGCGCACGCCTGACGTCGGCGCCGCCCCCAGCAAGCAGCAAGCAGGAGAAAGAGACCAATGATCTTCGGGCGTTCTGAGCGCGGAAAGCCCCCGGTCGAGCCCGTCACGCTCAAGATCCTGGTGGCCGGCGGCTTCGGCGTGGGCAAGACCACGCTCGTGGGCGCGGTCAGCGAGATCAGGCCGCTGCGCACCGAGGAACTGCTCACCGAGGCGGGCCGCCCGGTCGACGACACCAGCGGCGTGGAGGGCAAGCGCACCACCACCGTCGCCATGGACTTCGGGCGCATCACCCTGCGCGAGGACCTGGTGCTGTACCTGTTCGGCACGCCGGGACAGGAGCGGTTCTGGTTCATGTGGGACGAGCTCTCCGAGGGCGCCCTCGGGGCCGTGGTGCTCGCCGACACCCGCCGCCTGGAGGACTGCTTCGCCGCCATCGACTACTTCGAGCGGCGCTCCATCCCCTTCCTGGTCGGCGTCAACTGCTTCGAGGGAGCGGCCCGTTACCCGGAGGAGGACGTACGCCAGGCTCTCGACCTGGACGAGGACGTACCGATCGTGCTGTGCGACGCCCGGGACAGGCAGTCGGTCAAGGACGTCCTCGTGGGCGTCGTCCAGCACGCGATGGCGTACTCGGCACAGCGCCGGACCGTCACCACCTGAGAGCACCGGCGGGGGTGCGACCCGTACCCCCGCCGACAGGGGTACGGGCCGCGGCTTCACCGCACCACGCGCGCGTGGCTAGCTTTCGCCGTCCTCCTCCCAGCCGAAGCTCTTCTCCACGGCCTTGCGCCAGTTGCGGTACTGGCGGTCCCTCACGGACGACCCCATGTCCGGCGTCCACTCGACGTCCTTCTGCCAGTGGGACTTCAGCTCGTCCAGGTCGTTCCACACACCGGTGGCCAGCCCGGCCGCGTACGCGGCGCCCAGGCACGTGGTCTCGGAGACCTTCGGCCGGACCACCGGCACGTCCAGCACATCGGCCTGGTGCTGCATGAGCAGGTTGTTCTTGGTCATGCCGCCGTCGACCTTGAGAGTGGTGATCTGCACCCCGGAGTCCTGGTACATGGCGTCCACGACCTCACGGGTCTGCCAGCTCGTGGCCTCCAGCACCGCGCGGGCGAGGTGGGCCTTGGTGACGTACCGCGTCAGGCCCGTGACGACTCCGCGCGCGTCCGAGCGCCAGTAGGGCGCGAACAGCCCGGAGAAGGCGGGCACGATGTACGCGCCGCCATTGTCGTCGACACTCGCGGCGAGGGGTTCGATCTCGTCGGCGGTACGGATGATGCCGAGCTGGTCGCGGAACCACTGGACCAGAGCCCCGGTGATGGCGATCGACCCCTCCAGGCAGTACACCGGCGCCTCTTCGCCGATCTTGTAGCCCATGGTCGTCAGCAGCCCGTTCTTCGACGGCACCGGCCGGTTCCCCGTGTTGAGCAGCAGGAAGGAGCCCGTGCCGTAGGTGTTCTTCGCCGTGCCCACGTCGTAGCAGGCCTGTCCGAACACGGCGGCCTGCTGGTCGCCCAGCGCGGACGCCACGGGCACGCCCGCGAGTTGGCCGACCGCGGTGCCGTAGACCTCGGCGGAGGACCTGATCTCGGGGAGCACGGCCTCCGGCACGTTCATCGCGGACAGGATCGACTGGTCCCACTGGAGGGTCTCCAGGTTCATCAGCATGGTCCGCCCGGCGTTGGTCACATCGGTGACGTGCCGGCCGCCGTCCGTGCCGCCGGTGAGGTTCCAGATCAGCCAGGAGTCGATGGTGCCGAAGGCGATCTCGCCGTTCTCGGCCCGTGCGCGCAGCCCCGGCACGTTGTCGAGCAGCCAGGCCGCCTTCGGGCCGGAGAAGTAGGTGGCCAGCGGGAGTCCGGTCTGCTCGCGGAACCGGTCCTGACCGTCCGAGCCGCCCAGTTGGTTCGTGAGGGCCGCGGTGCGGGTGTCCTGCCAGACGATCGCGTTGTGCACGGGTTTGCCGGTGGCGCGGTCCCAAAGGACCGTCGTCTCGCGCTGGTTGGTGATGCCGAGCGCGCTGAGCTGCTCGGCGCGGAGGCCGGCCTTGGCGATCGCCCCGGCGACCACGGCCTGCACCTTGGACCAGATCTCGGTGGCGTCGTGCTCCACCCAGCCGGGCTTGGGGAAGATCTGGCGGTGCTCACGCTGGTCGACGGCCACGATCGCGCCGTCCTGGTTGAAGATGATGCAGCGGCTGGAGGTGGTGCCCTGGTCGATGGCGGCGACGAACTTGTCCGTCATGACGTCCCCTTCGTCGGTTTCCTGCTCAGAAGTGGGTTGCACAGGGGCTGCGTTGCGCAACGGGTGCGTTTCACGAGGGCTGTGTGCCGGGAGCCGTGCTCTCAGAAGGCCGCTTTGAAGACGAGTCCGGACAGCGCGCCGCCGATCAGCGGCCCCACCACCGGGATCCACGCGTAACCCCAGTCCGAGGTGCCCTTGTTGGGGATCGGCAGCAGGGTGTGGACGATGCGCGGGCCGAGGTCACGGGCCGGGTTGATGGCGTATCCGGTGGGCCCGCCGAGCGACAGACCGATGCCGACCACCAGGAACGAGACGACCAGGACCGCGGTACCCGACTCGCCGAGCCCCTTGGTGAGCCCGAAGGCCAGGACCGGCAGCACCAGACCGACGGTCGCGATGATCTCGGTGACGAGGTTCGCCACGGGATTGCGGATCGCGGGACCGGTGGAGAAGATCCCGAGCGTGGGCTGGGCGATCTCCTCGTCGGCGTTGGCCTGGAACTGCGCGTAGTAGACCAGCCAGCACAGGACCGCCCCGAGCATGGCACCCACCATCTGCCCGGCGATGTACACCGGCACCTGGTCCCAGTCCCCGGTGTCGACGGCGATCCCTATGGTCACCGCGGGGTTGAGGTGCCCGCCGGACAGCGGAGCGGCGGTGTACGCCCCCGCCAGCACGCCGAAGCCCCAGCCGAACGCGATGACGACCCAGCCGGCGTCCTTCGCCTTGGAGTAGTTGAGGACGACGGCGGCGACCACGCCGGCGCCGAAGAGGATCAGAATCGCCGTACCGATGACCTCACCGAGGAATACGTCTCCGTTGCTCATGGCGGCTCCTAGGCCTGGCCCGGGACGGTCTCGCCCCGGTCCACCTCCGTGCAGGGTTGCGGTTCCCTTGGCGAACTGCCGAGGGCAGGGAGGATTCCGCGCCCCGCCCGGCGTCCGCGACGAGCGTGCCGTCGAGGCCGAATCGCCCGTGGGGGTAAGGGCCTTGGTTCATGGGGCCCGCACGGCGTGATGCCTGGAACGCCGAGAATGTACGGCGATGTCGACCGACACCGGAAGTGTTCACCGGGCCCCGGGGGGCGTCAAGGTCGGCGACGGCAACGGTTGGGACGGGCGTGGGCGGCGTCTCCCGGTCACCTCACCGCCACGACCGCCGAACCATGACCGAACAGCCCTTGGTTCGCGGTGATCCCCACACGCGCGTGCTCCACCTGACGCGGCCCCGCGTCGCCCCGCAACTGCCAGGTGAGCTCGCACACCTGGGCGATGGCCTGGGCCGGGACCGCCTCGCCGAAGGAGGCGAGGCCGCCGCTCATGTTGACGGGTATGCGTCCGCCGGGCGCCGTCGCCCCCTCGCGCAGCAGCTTCGCGCCCTCACCCTCGCCGCACAGGCCGAGGTCCTCGTACCACTGCAACTCCAGTGCAGTGGAGAGGTCGTACACCTCGGCGAGCGACAGATCCTCCGGCCCGATCTCCGCCTCCTGGTAGGCCGCGTGCGCGATCGAGGCTCGGAACGTCCGCTCGGCCGGCTCGACCACCGCCGCGGAGTCGGTCGCGATGTCGGGCAGGTCCAGCACGGTGTTCGGATAGGTCGGCGTCACCGTCGACACCGCCCTGATCCGCACGGGCGCGGCCACCCCCCGCCGCCGCGCGAACTCCATGCTGGAGAGCACCAGTGCCGCCCCGCCGTCCGAGGTCGCGCAGATGTCCAGCAGGCGCAGCGGATCGGCCACCACGGCGGAGGCCGCGACCTCGTCCGCCGTGACCCGCTTCCGGTAGCGCGCGAGCGGATTCAGCGCGCCCATGGCGGAGTTCTTCACCTTGACCTCGGCGAAGTCCTCGGGAGTGTCGCCGTGCACGGCCATCCGCCGTCGCGCGTACAGCCCGAAGTACGTCGGGTTGGTCGCCCCGAGAACCCGGAACCGCAGCCAGTCCGGATCGTCCGGCCGATCACCGCCCGCGGGCCTGAAGAACCCCCTGGGAGCCGCGTCGGCACCCACCACGAGCACCACGTCGGCCAGCCCCGCGAGGATCTGCGCCCGCGCCGCGGCCACCGCCTGCGCCCCCGACGCGCACGCCGCGTACACACTGGTGACCCGGGCCCCCTGCCAGCCCAGCGCCTTCGCGAAGGTCGCCCCCGCCACATGGCCCGGATAACCGCCCCGCACGGTGTCCGCGCCGACGACCGAGCCGATCTCCCGCCACTCCAGACCCGCGTCGGCCAGCGCCGCACGGGCCGCCGCCACGCCGTACTCGACGAAGGAGCGCCCCCACTTGCCCCACGGGTGCATGCCCGCGCCGAGCACCGCCACCTCTGCCGTCATGCCGCCACCCCCGTCGGCCGCCACCGCCATGTCGTGAACACCGTCTCCCCGTCCTCGTGCAGGACTCCAGGGACGACCTCCACCTCCGCACCCACCGTCAGATCGGCGACGGTAACCCCTGGAACGGCCTGCCCCAGCACCACGATCCGCTCGGCGGCCAGCTCCACAGCGATCAACGTGCAGGGCTCCCACGGAAGTTCCGGATCGGTCACATAGGGTGACGGCGGCCGGTACCGGCTGTCCGTGTACGACCAGATACGTCCGCGTCGCGAAAGGGGAATCTCCGCCAGATCGCCACCGTCGCATCCCGGGTTGCGGCAATGCCCGTCCTCGCGCGGGAAGAAGACCGAGGCGCAGGCGGAGCAACGGGTGCCCAGAAGCGTGAAGTCGGCTCCGTCACCGGTGAACCAGCCGGTGACCACTGGTGTACGCGTGCGTGGCAACGTCCCTCCCCGGACCAGATCTGACGGATCGTCAGAAGTGTTGCACGGACCACCGCGAAGAGGCAGAGGGCCCGGCGGAATCGAAGCCACCGGTGATCGGATACAGTCCGCCGCGTGTCCGAAACTCAGCACTCCATCCCCAACTCCGCTCCCGGTTCCCACTGTTCGAGCTGCGGAGCGCCCTACGGAGAGGGCGTCGCGGGCTGGCCCCGCACCTGTCCCGTCTGCGCCGCCGTGGCCTACCGCAACCCCTTGCCGGTCGCCGTCGCGCTCCAGCCCGTATACGACACTCAGGGCACCGCCCTGGTCGTCATCACCCGGACCGTCGAGCCCGCGCGCGGAGGCATCGCCCTGCCCGGCGGCTTCGTCGACGACCGCGAGGACTGGCGGCACGCCCTGGTCCGCGAACTCAGGGAAGAGACCGGCATCGAGGCGGCCGGCCGCGACGTACGGCTCGTCGACGCACTGAGCTCGCAGGACGGCCACCTGCTCCTGTTCGGGGTGCTGCCGGAGCGCCCCGCCGACGGCCTCCCGCTGTCCACCGCCACGAACGAGACAGAGGGCTGGCACCTGCTGCGCAGGCCCGAGGAACTCGCGTTCCCCCTGCACACCGTGGCCGTCCGGGCCTGGTTCGAGGGCCGCTACGTCTGAGCTCAGCGCGCCGGGAGCCCCCGCAGCCGCACCGGGAGGGACGGCTCGCTCACGCCGTCCTCGCCCTCCCGCTGGACGACCACCTTCCGGCCCTGCCAGCGGGTGACGTAGCGGTCGATCTCCGGTTCCTCCCACCCGTCGCCCGCGTCCACCACGACCAGGCCGCCCCCGCTCCGTCCCCGGGCGGGGGCCCACACCTCCAGTTCCAGACCCCCGTCCGCGCCCCGTACCGGTATGACGGCACCCGCGCGCGCGAGCACCGGGATCCGCGACAGCGGGGCCTCGACCAGCACCTGGCCCGGCCCCTCGTACGCCTGCTCCGTCACCGTGTCGTACCAGCGCCCGCGCGGCAGCTGGACCGCCCGCCGGTCGCCGCCCGGATCGAGGACCGGGGCCACCAGCAGGCTGTCGCCCAGCAGGAAGGCGTCCTCGCAGTCCCGCAGGACACGGTCCTCGGGCGCGGACCACCACAAGGGCCGTACATAAGGCGCCCCGGTACGGCGCGCCAACTGCGCCAGCGTCATGAAGTACGGCAGCAGCCGCCGGCGCTCAACGAGCGCCACGCGCGCGTGCTCCAGCACCTCGGCCCCGAACTCCCACGGTTCCCTGCGCCCCGCCCGCAGGCTCGCGTGCGTACGGAACAGCGGCATATAGGCGCCCAGCTGGAACCAGCGCAGATACAGCTCGGGCGACGGTCTCCCGTCGAAGCCGCCCACGTCGGGTCCCGAGTACGGCACTCCGCACAGCCCGAGCCCCATCACCAGCGACAGCGAGGCCCGCAGGCCCGGCCAGCCGGTGGCCACGTCGCCGGACCACGTACCGCCGTAGCGCTGCATGCCGGCCCAACCGGAGCGCGAGAACAGGAAGGGCCGCTCGGCGGGCACCAGCGCGCGCAGCCCCTCGTAACCGGCCCGGGCCATGCACAGCGCGTAGACGTTGTGGGCCTCCCGGTGGTCGCCGCCCCGGCCCTCCAGGGCGTGCCGGGCCGAGCGCGGCAGAGTCGACTCCCCGAAGGCGTTCAACGACGTGGGCTCGTTCATGTCGTGCCAGAAGCCCGCGAAGCCGGCCGCCAGCCGCTCCTGGTAGAGACGGCCCCACCACTCACGCACACGCGCGTGCGTGAAGTCCGGATAGACCGCCTCCCCGGACCGCACGACCCCCTCCACCAGCCGTCCGGACGCGTCCTTCACGAAGGCGTCCTCGGCCGTCCCGCCGTCGAACACCGGGTTGCCCGGCGCGGCCTTGACCGCGGGACCGACGATCGACACCAGCCGGATCCCGTCCCGCAGCAGTTCCCCGGCCAGTTGCGGCAGCTTGGGGAAGCGATCCTGGTCGACCGTGAACACCTCGTGCTCGTCCAGGTGGTCGATGTCCAGATGCACGGCGTCGAGCGGCAGATCGCGTTCCTGGTACCCGGCGACGATCCGCCGCACCTCCTGCTCGCTGCCGAAGCCCCAACGGGCGTGGTGATGACCGAGCGCCCACGACGGCGGCAGGGCGGGCGCACCCGTGAGAGAGGCCCACGCGAGCAGCACGCGCGCAGGGGTGCCCACCATCACCCAGCAGCGCAGCGGACCGCCGTCCATCCGCAGCTCCGACGCCCCCACCCTGTCGTGCCCGGACCCCGCGCCCTCCTCGCCCTCCCGGAGGGTCACGGTGCCGTCCCAGGACGTGTCGTGGAACACGAGATGGGTGCTGACGTCGGCGACCACCAGCTGCACCGGCATCGTGACGTACAGCGGATCGTCACCCGGCCCGTAAGGCCGGCCCGGGGCGGTGTTCCACAGCCGGTACGTGCCGTCCCGCAGCCGCGGCCCCGACGCCCGGCCCCCGAGCCCGAAGAACCGCGCGTCGGCGGCCACCTCGGACCGCTGCATCCAGCGCGCCGTGCCGCCCTCCACCGGCTCCCACCACCGGGGCGGCAGATCCCGGCGCACGGTCACCCCACCTGGCGTACGCACCTCGACCGCGCCGTGCCGCGACACCACGACCGTCGCCCGCTCGGACACCACCCGCCAGCCGTCGTCCTTGTCCGGCTCGAGAACCGCCCGCGGATCTGGCTCCGGACAGCGGCCCGCCAGCGCGTACGACGGCTCGGGCCCGGCCCCGTCCCAGCCCCAGAAGACCGCCCCGTTCACCGCCACCATGATCCGCAGCTCGGACCGGGTGAATTGGACGACGCCCCCGCCTGGCCCCGGCTCGGCGCTCCGCACCGGACCCGGCACCCGCGCCCGCTCGGCCCCGCGCGCGGGCAGCCCGGCAGCGTCGGTACGCCTCCTGCGCCAAGCGGCCCGTACGGTACGCAACCCCTGGGGCGCCCCCGCCGAGCCGACCGCCTTCACCGAGCGCACCAGGTCACGACCGTTCATGCTGCTCACCCTGCCACTCACTGACCCGCACGCGTGTGCCGTTCAACTTCCGTTCACCCGTGCCGGGACCACATCTTCACGACACGGACTATGTGGGCCGCACCCTGGCGTTGAAGTTGATCACATGGCATCGTCCCTGTCAGCCGCGTCACGCGCACACCCCTGGCCCGTGCGCGGAGGACGCACACGACGCGCAGAGTCCGGGAGCAGCCCCATGTCGACCGTGAACCCCCAGCCGCTCTGGCAGCCAGATCCGCAGCGCATCGCCCGGTCCCAGGTCACCAGGTTCCAGGCCTGGGCCGCCGAGCACCACGGCGCCCCCGCCGACGGCGGCTACCCGGCCCTGCACCGCTGGTCCGTGGACGAGCTGGAGACGTTCTGGAAGGCCGTCACCCAGTGGTTCGACGTCAGGTTCTCGACCCCGTGCACGCGCGTGCTGGGCGACCGCTCGATGCCCGGCGCCGAGTGGTTCCCCGGCGCCACCCTCAACTACGCCGAGCACGCCCTGCGGGCAGCCGACACCCGCGCGGACGAACCGGCCCTGCTGTACGTCGACGAGACCCATGAGCCGCAACCCGTGACCTGGTCCGAGCTGCGGCGCCAGGTCGCCTCCCTGGCGGCCGAGCTGCGAACCCTCGGCGTACGGCCGGGAGACCGCGTCAGCGGCTACCTCCCGAACATCCCGGAAGCCGTCGTCGCCCTCCTCGCCACGGCCGCCGTGGGCGCCGTCTGGACCTCCTGCGCCCCCGACTTCGGCGCCCGCAGCGTCCTGGACCGCTTCCAGCAGGTCGAACCGGTGATCCTGTTCGCCGTCGACGGCTACCGCTACGGCGGCAAGGAGCACGACCGCCGCGAGACCGTCGCCGACATCCGCCGCGAACTGCCCTCCCTGCGCGCCGTCGTCCACATCCCGCTCCTCGGCACCGCGGCCCCCGAAGGCGCCCTGGAGTGGTCTGCCCTCACGAGCACGGACACCGACCCGGTCTTCGAACAGGTGCCGTTCGCCCACCCCCTGTGGGTCCTGTACTCCTCCGGCACCACCGGACTGCCCAAGGCCATCGTCCAGTCCCAGGGCGGCATCCTCGTCGAACACCTCAAACAGCTCGGCCTGCACTGCGACCTCGGCCCCGAGGACCGTTTCTTCTGGTACACCTCCACAGGCTGGATGATGTGGAACTTCCTCGTCTCCGGTCTCCTCACGGGTACGACCGTCGTCCTCTACGACGGCAGCCCCGGCTACCCCGACACCGGCGCCCAGTGGCGGGTCGCGGAACGCACGGGAGCCACCCTCTACGGCACCTCGGCCGCCTACGTCATGGCCTGCCGCAAGGCCGACGTGCACCCGGGACGCGACTTCGACCTCTCCAAGGTGCAGTGCGTGGCCACCACCGGCTCACCGCTCCCGCCCGACGGTTTCCGCTGGCTGCACGACGAGGTCCGCGAGGACCTGTGGATCGCCTCCGTCAGCGGCGGAACGGACGTGTGCTCCTGCTTCGCCGGCGCCGTCCCGACCCTGCCGGTGTACATCGGCGAGCTCCAGGCACCCGGCCTCGGCACCGACCTCCAGTCCTGGGACCCGAACGGCGAACCCCTCCTCGACGAGGTCGGCGAACTCGTCGTCACCAACCCCATGCCCTCGATGCCGATCCACTTCTGGAACGACCCCGACGGCAGCCGGTACCACGACAGTTACTTCGACACCTACCCCGGTGTGTGGCGTCACGGCGACTGGATCACCGTCACCTCGCGCGGTTCGGTCGTCATCCACGGCCGCTCCGACTCGACGCTCAACCGGCAGGGCGTCCGCATGGGCTCGGCCGACATCTACGAAGCCGTGGAGCGACTCCCCGAGATCAAGGAATCGCTGGTCATCGGCATCGAACAGCCCGACGGCGGCTACTGGATGCCGCTCTTCGTGCATCTCGCCCCCGGAGCCGCCCTGGACCCGGCCCTCCTGGACCGCATCAAGCAGACCATCCGCGAGAACCTCTCACCCCGCCACATCCCCGATGAGGTCATCGAGGTGCCCGGCATCCCGCACACCCTCACCGGCAAACGCATCGAGGTCCCGGTCAAGCGGCTGCTCCAGGGCACCCCCCTGGAGAAGGCGGTCAACGCGGGCTCCATCGACAACCTCGACCTGCTCCACTTCTACGAGGACCTGGCCCGCAAGCGCGCCTGACCCCGCGGGACCCCCTACGCCCCGGCGAGTGCGAGGCCGGCTTCCCACGGCCGCCGCCACTCACGGTCACGGCGGCCATCGCCACCGGCCCGGCAGACCCGGGCCGGACGCCGTTGTCAGTGCCGCCGATTACTGTGAGTGAGCATTGATCGACTGTGCACAGGGGGAAAAATGGCGCACACCGACCACCAGACCATGCGACGCGTCCTGCGCCGCGAAATCGCCGGCACCATCGGCCTGCTCACCGACGAACACGACTTCCGCGCCATGCGGCGCTACCGCAGCTTCACCTTCGACGACCACACGACCTACCTGAAACAGGTGGAAGACCTCCTGCGGGCCCGCGCCTCACAGGGCAGCCACACCACCGTCGCCCTCTTCGACCCGCAGGAATACGCCGAGTTCTGCGCGGAGACGGGCCTGAACCCGGACATCCCGTCGAGCCGCACACGCTTCACGGCGGAACTCGCCACCACCGGCCCGACAGTGCCCTACGAGGGCCAACCCCTGACCCAACTGGTGCCTGCCCTCGTCGACGAGGCCGTACGCCAGGCCACCTGGGAGTACGCGACCACACTCCTCGCGCGCCTCGGCAACTGCGCCTCCTGCGGGGAGGACATCGGCCGCGCCGCATTCACCCGCGCCTCCCACCTTCTCGTCCGGATCCTCGACACCGCCCAGCCAGGCGAACACCACCTCGTGTGCAGCGTCACCGGTACCCCGGAGGCCCTCGTCTCCGTCCTTCACTCCGACGAGAACAGCGACGGATCCGTCCAACTCGACGAAGCAGAAGCCCTCGAATTCACCACGGTCCTGGCCCTCGGCATCGCCACCCAGAGCCCCGGCGGACTGGTCATGCGCACCTGCGCGCCGGGAACCACCGACCGCGTCTACGGCTGGCGCCTGCGCGGTGACGGCCTCGAACCCCTCACCGCCGGAGAGGTCTTCAACGCCTACTGCACCGACATCGAGTCCGGCGACCTGATCTCCCCGGAATCCGATGTCGACTACTGCGTTCCGCCCGACCTCGGCCCGGAAGGACCGACACCTCACCACAGCCACTGAACAGGAGGAGGGCGCCCCACCCGCAGGTGGAGCGCCCTCCCAGAGCCGTCGGCAGGACCGACTTCGTCCCGCTACTCGCCGGACAGCACCGCCTGAGCTGCCTCCCGCGCCTCCTCGGCGCTGTCGGCAGCCCGGGCGGCCGCGGCCGCCCGCTCGCACTGCGCCAGGGTGTACTTCGCCAGCGTCGCCCGGACGTAAGGAAGGGACGCGGCACCCATGGAAAGGGAAGTGACCCCGAGACCGGTCAGCACACACGCGAGCAGCGGGTCCGACGCGGCCTCGCCGCAGACGCCACAGCTCTTGCCCTCGGCCTTCGCACCCTCCGCGGACAGCGCGACCAGATCGAGCAGGGCCGGTTGCCACGGGTCCTGGAGCCGGGACACCGCACCCACCTGGCGGTCGGCGGCGAAGGTGTACTGCGCCAGGTCATTGGTCCCCAGCGACAGGAACTCGACCTCCTGGAGAATCGACCGCGCCCGCAGCGCGGCCGAGGGAATCTCCACCATCGCGCCGAACTTCGCCCGGAGCCCCGCCTCCCGGCAGGCATCGGCGAACGCCTTGGCGTCGGCCCGGTCAGCCACCATCGGAGCCATGACCTCGAGGTAGACCGGGAGGCCCTCGGCGGCCTTCGCCAGCGCCGTCAGCTGGGTGCGCAGCACCTCGGGGTGGTCGAGCAGCGTCCGCAGCCCACGCACACCCAGAGCCGGGTTCGGCTCGTCGGACGGCGTCAGGAAGTCCAGCGGCTTGTCCGCACCCGCGTCCAGCACCCGAACGACGACCCGCCCCTCCGGGAAGGCCTCCAGGACCTGCCGGTAGGCCTCGACCTGCTTCTCCTCGGTCGGCGCGTTCTTGCTGTCGTCCAGGAAGAGGAACTCGGTACGGAAGAGGCCCACGCCCTCGGCCCCGGCCTCGACCGCGGCAGGTACGTCCGCCGGCCCACCGACGTTGGCGAGCAGCGGCACCTTGTGGCCGTCGGCGGTGGCACCGGGCCCGGTGGAGGCGGCGAGCGCGGCCTTCCGCTCGGCGGCAGCGGCCTCCAGCTCGGCCTTCTTCTCGTCGCTCGGGTTCACGAAGATGTCGCCGGTACTGCCGTCGACGGCGATGACCGTGCCCTCCGCGAGCTCACCGGCACCCGGCAGCGCCACGACGGCCGGCACACCGAGGGCCCTCGCCAGAATCGCACTGTGACTGGTCGGCCCGCCCTCCTCGGTGACGAAGCCCAGCACGAGCGTCGGGTCCAGCAGAGCGGTGTCGGCGGGCGCGAGATCCCGCGCCACCAGGACGTACGGCTCGTCACTGTCAGGTACACCCGGCATGGGCACCCCGAGCAGACGAGCGACGATACGGTTCCGCACGTCGTCGAGGTCCGCCACCCGACCGGCGAGGTACTCACCGGCAGCGGCCAGCAGCTCGCGGTACGCGGCGAACGCGTCGTACACGGCACGCTCGGCCGTGCTGCCGACGGCGATACGCCGGTTCACATCAGCGATCAGCTCGGGGTCCTGGGCCATCATGGCCTGCGCCTCGAGCACCGCCTGGGCCTCGCCACCCGCCAGGTTGCCGCGCGCCATCAGATCCGCCGCCACAGCCTCCACGGCCTGGCGGGCACGCCCCTGCTCGCGCTCCGCGTCCTCAGCCGCTATCTGCTTGGCAGGCGGCTCCAGCACCGCCGTTCCCATATGCCGAACCTCGCCGATCGCCACACCGTGGCTCACGCCGACGCCTCGCAGCGTTGTCTCCATCTCACCCGTCTCCGATAGTGCGGCGGGTCCCGCCGCCGCGATGGTTGTCGTGCCTGTTCGCCGTCCTACGACGGCATGGACGTCACTGCCGGACGCCACTTGCAGACGTCACTTCCAGAGGAAGAGGCTGTCGCCGGCTTTCACGTCGCCGTTGTCACGGAGCTCGGAGAGGGCTTCGGTCGTGGCCTCCAGCGCCACTACAGGGCACACCGCCGACTTGCCTGCGGCCTCGACGGCTGCCGGGTTCCAGCGCACGACGGCCTGCCCGCGGGTGACGGTGTCACCCTTGTTCACCAGCAGCTCGAAGCCCTCGCCGTTGAGCTGCACGGTGTCGATGCCGAGGTGTACGAGCACGCCGTGTCCCGTTTCGTCGACGACGACGAACGCGTGCGGGTGGAGAGAAACGATCACGCCGTCCACGGGTGCGACGGCCTCGGACGGTTCACGTACGGGGTCGATCGCCGTGCCCGGGCCGACCATGGCCCCGGAGAAGACCGGATCCGGCACTGCGGCCAGTCCGATGGCGCGTCCTGCAAGAGGGGACGTCACGGTGGTCATGGGAAGCCTCCCAGGGGTGGAGCTGCGTGTACGGGCCGTCACTGCATGTCTCGGACGGCTCTGTCCAGCAGCGTATGTCAGATGAAGTGAGGGTTCCGCACGGAAGATACCGGCTGGTGGTCTAGACCACCAGCCCGGGAGATTTGCATGGCCTTCGAGGCCCCGTGTACAGTCGTACTCCTGCTTGGGGCTGAGTGACGCAAACACGCGTCCGTGCCTGGCAGCAACCAAACTTGTCAGACCCTATCTCGATCAACTTCTGCGTGCCCGCAGGACGGTGGTCAGAGAGTCGGAAAAACACTGATAGAGTTTGAAACACCGAAGGGAAGCCCGGAGGAAAGCCCGAGAGGGTGAGTACAAAGGAAGCGTCCGTTCCTTGAGAACTCAACAGCGTGCCAAAAATCAACGCCAGATATGTTGATACC